>PNEW01000006.1 GCA_002922725.1 Verrucomicrobia bacterium Opi.OSU.00C
ATTCAGGACTCTGCCAATGGGTGGAGGCTGAAGCTGAGTGGAGATTAGGATCTTATCAAGTTGCCATCGATTTAAGGGTAGATACCAGTTTAAAAAGCCGCTCGAGATATTTCATAAGGACATACTTGATAGTTATCTCCTAATTCTTTGATTTTGCTTAGAGAAATCGTTCCATTTTCAAATAGTAGAATAGGAGTAATTCCTGCTTTTTCCCATTGTTCGTTTAACTTATACCTACAACCACGCCCATTGTTACAATGGCTAAGATTACAATCTTTAGCATGTTCTATTTTGTTGCGTAATTGAAAATACTGTAATCCTCCGTCAATAGATAACATTGATTCTATTTGGCGAATAACCTGAATTTGACCAGTAGATTTACTAGTAAGAAAGACAATACGATCATAATGTCCATCATGTAAACGACCTAGAGCAAACTCGAGGGCAGAACCTGTTTTACCAAATCCTGTTGGAGCTTCAAAGAAAATTACTTTTGACTGGTTACTTGCAATGTCGAGCATTTCACGTGTATGCTCCTGACCTAATCGTAAGGATGAAAATGGGGGGATATAATTTAATCGACGTAGGCGTTGTATTGACAACCAGCGTTGCTCAAGAAATGAATATAGAACCTCCATCTTTTTTAAGAAATAACCTTTAAAGTCAGGCCCGATGATTATTGATTGTGAACTCTCTTCTGTTATATCTATAAATAGGAGTTCACCGTGTAAAATCATATCACGGAAGGAATTATTAATATCTGCGAGAACAAGATAAGTTGCTAGTTGAAGAAAATAGGAGTGAAATCTACTTAATAATTCATCCTCAGGTAGAGGTAGCGTAGCATTAATTGTTTTTATCTCTCTTATTGTCACACTATCACTGCCGTATATTACTTGGTCGATTCGTCCTTGTATAAAAACAGACCAATCTTTTTGAAGCCATGTCCCATTTATAGGGACTTCAAAGGATGCATTACTGTGTTCTATGATAGTTTTAGCTTTTATCTTATTGTGCCAAGTCTGACCTAGTTCACTACGCCAAAGTTCAGTCTGGCTATAATCAGAATTGCTTGGTCCCAGTTGGAATTCGGAAAATTCCCTGACGTTTAATGAAACTTTTCTATTATTTAGGAAAAGTCGCATTGATGCTAAGGAGTAATACTCTATCTATTTCCCAACCCATAATACTTTAATTAATTTTAAGAATGATATGAAGGTGGTTTAAATTTGGACATTTGAGGGAAACCATTGATAGAGAAAGAAATAAACTAAGACGCCGGTTATGGAAACATAGTACCAGATAGGGAAAGTAATTTTAGCCCAAAAACGATGCTTTTCAAATTGATTTGTGAATGCCAGGAAAAGAGTTCGCAAGACGAATGGCACGATGATAATCGCTAAAATTATATGGCTGATCAGTATGCTATAATATAAGGTACGCCATAACCCTTCACCGTTGAAAGGGGTATGAATCCCCTGTGCAACAATTCTATGTGTTACATAACTTATAAGAAATATAATTGAAATAATAAAAGCACTAACCATTAAAAATCGATGAGTTTTAATATTGTTTATTTTGATAAATATAAAACCCAGGGTCAGTAATATGGTTGCTACACCGTTTAAACTGGCATTCAACTCAGCAAATGGAAATCCCTTCATAAAATAGTCGGTTAGTAGTTTAGCTTTTAATAAAATGTAATTATAAATACTGTTAAATTGATAGCGATTTATAGAAATAATGAACTAGACGATAAACCACCGATCAATAACGAGTGCAGTTAACAGTAAGGGTAGATAGATAATGGAAATCATAAAAAGTTTGTGTGCTGTTTTATCACGATTGAGCTCCATCATAAAACACAAGGCCATAATTAGAAATGAAACTCCCAGGCTAGTGGCAATCAACGCGTAAACAATAGAAGCATAACCTAAAAATGTTGGTGTAAGGCTGCTAATAATTAACAAAAAAGTAAAGATGAGAGATTGTCTTGCGACACGATTCCCACTTAAATCAATAACTGAGAGCATGGGAAAGCCCGCTTTTTCATAGTCTTTTCTGAATATCCAAGCAATGGCCATAAAATGTGGGATCTGCCAGGTTAAAAGAATGGTAAATAATATCCAACCCAGTGTTGAAATTGATCCTTCGGCTGCAGCCCAGCCAATTAAAGGTGGTATAGCCCCAGGAATGGCTCCTGTCTCTGTGCACCAATGAGAGTGTTGTTTCAGTGGTGTATAAACTAAGAGATAAGCTCCTTGGGTTATAAGAGCCATGCTAGCTGCCAAACTATTGACCCCATGACAAAGTAAAAGATCACCGACTACAGAAATCACTACTCCATAGATAAAGGCGGTTTCAGGTTTTATTGATCCTTTTGGTATAGGGCGATTGCGGGTTCTAACCATTTTAGCATCAGTTTTTCTTTCTTGCCAATGATTTAGAACTGCTGCTCCACCTGCAGCTAATGATGTCCCAATTAATAGATTGATAAATAATAGCAGATCTTTATCTGGTTGAGCTACTAGGTAGCCAACAATAGCTGAAATGACTGCAAGTAGACTCAGACGTGGTTTGGTTAATTCCCAAAAATCGTGAAAGAGAATGCCATGGCCAGAATCATCTCTTGAGGTGAGTTCAGGCTGTGATTCTGTTTCAATATTATATTGGGTGGCATTCGTTTTCATTTATAAAATCGCTAGCTTCTAAATAGGTTTTTTAAGTGACAAGTTTACCTTTATTGAGGATGGAAAAAAGGTGATAAACGTATACTTAAAAAAGTGAGCATCCAACAGCTGGCAAGAAGAAAAGCCCCAACTAGCATATGAACAGTTGCGATATGTTCATTGATTTGACTCCAGGTTACCATTGCACCAAGAAATATCTGCAATAAAAGCAATAAAAAGGGAAGGGTACTTACCCATCTTAAAGTAGGTGAAATTTGTGTGTGTTTCCATATTCTACTAAGGAATAAAAGAATGGTAATAGATGTAAGAAGGGCAGTAATGCGATGGGAAAAATTAATAGATACGGCCCAATTCCAATAAGTTGGTAACCAGTTACCTTCCCATGTTGAGTAAGGAAAGGTACTAATAGCAAGCCCTACGTTAGAGTGACGCATCATAGCACCCAATGCGATTGTAATAAAAAGGAATATACAGGCAATTAAACCAGTCCAACTAATACTACTTGGAGCGGGTTTAATTAGTCCCCCGTTTCGTTCAATCCAATGCCGTGAACATACAAGTGAAAGGGTTACCAGAAGACAAAGGACAATTTGTGCGCCACAAGCATGAATTATGGCAAAAAGTTGTGCGATTAAATTGTTTTCGTTGTGGATATTAATTCTATCAAATAATACACGTGCACCTCCTAAACACCCTTGAAGTATAACCGTGAGCAAAATAATCATTGCAATTCGTCGAACCCAAGATCTCTCTTCCCGAATTTGCGTCCAAACAACTAAAATAATTGAAAGTATACCAATTTTTATTCCCAATAGTCGATGGCTATGTTCAGCACGCATTTCACGGTTTTCTGTCCAACCAGGTGGATTTATTGATCCATTAGAGAGAGGCCAATCAAGGAAGGCCATACCAGCTTCAATGCTCGTGGTAAAGCCCCCCTGCATAGAGTAGTAGTGTTACCCAGAATAATACAAATATGCAAAACCAGGCTAGTCCTGGTTTATATTTATTCGTTCGTTTCACCTTTAATAAAATTACTTTACAATAATCACTAGGGGGCAAATTTACCTTTAGCAAGAGCTTTGAATATAAATGCACTTAAAGCATAGTTTGCTGTTTTGAAAGAGTATATATTTCGTAAATGCTAATTGTAGGTTGATAGGAATAAAACGCTTAATTATTAAATACCCAATTTTTCAGTAAAATATTGCAGAATGATACAACACATCGTTGCATTAACAATCGGATGAAAAAATTATATCTCATACTTATAAATAGCCTTTTAATAACAATCCTGAGTCTGATTAACTTTGGGTGTGGAGTTCAGGAAACTAATGTTGAACGTGGTAATCGTGAACAGATATTATATATTGGAAATGGATCAGAACCTGAAGGACTAGATCCTCATATTGTAACAGGTGTTACAGAACATAATATTATTTCAGCTCTTTTCGAGGGGTTAGTATCGGAAGATCCAATTGATCTTCATCCAGTCCCAGGTGTGGCTGAATATTGGGAGGTATTCGAAAAAGGAAAACGCTATGTTTTTCATATAAGGGAGGATGCTTTTTGGTCAAATGGAGATGCAGTTACTGCACATGATTTCGTCTATTCTTATAAACGTATACTATCACCTGCATTAGCTGCAGAATATGCTTATATGCTTTATGTGATGAAAAATGCGCGTGCTTTTAATGCTGGTGAATTTACAGATTTTTCAAACGTTGGAGCTAAGGCACTAGATGATAAAAGACTGGAGATTGTACTGGAAACTCAAATTCCATATTTTCTAGAACTTCAAAATCATTATTCTTGGTGGCCTGTCCATAAATCGACAATAGAAAAGTTTGGTGAGATGACTGAACGTGGTACGAGCTGGACTAAGCCAGAAAACATAGTTTCCAATGGTCCCTTCAATCTAAAGAACTGGAGGATTAATCAAAGCATAAGTGTTAAGAAAAATCTAAACTATTGGGATGCAGAAAATGTGACATTAAATGGAATTAATTTTTTGCCTATTGATAGCAGAGATTCTGAAGAGCGAGCTTTTCGGGTAGGATATATCCATATTACGCAAAGTATTCCCTTACATCGTATCGATTACTATCGAAATGAAAGACCAGATTTGAGTCGCTTCGATACTTACCTAGGTACATATTGCTATCTATTTAATATCAAATTACCACCCTTGAATGATATACGGGTACGTAAGGCATTATCATTATCCCTGAATCGAGAAGAAATCACTCAGTATATAACACGTGCGGGCCAACAACCAGCATATCATTTTACTCCCCCAGATACGAGAGGCTATAATACAAAAGCTCGCATTGAATATGATATTGAAAAAGCAAAAGTTTTACTTGCCGAAGCAGGATATCCTGGAGGTCAAGGGTTCCCTGTACTTGAATTGCTTTATAATACAAGTGAATCTCATCGTACTTTGGCTGAAGCAATTCAGCAAATGTGGAAGAAGACACTTAATATTGAGATCAAGTTGCTAAATCAAGAGTGGAAAGTGTTTCTTAACAGTATGCATAGTAAAAATTACCAAATAGGACGATTTGGTTGGATCGGCGATTATAATGACCCTAATACTTTTCTAGATATGTGGGTAACGGATGGGGGGAATAATCGAACAGGTTGGTCAAATTCTGAATATGATAAATTAATTTCACTTGCCAGTAAAACCCTGGTTAAAGAGGAACGTTTTAACCATTTCCAAGATGCAGAAGCCATTCTTCTCGAGGAATTACCTGTTATGCCCATTTATTTTTATGTGCGTAGTTTACTCATTCAACCTAGTGTTCGTGGTTGGTACCCTAATATCCTTGATCACCACCCCTATAAATCTGTATCTCATGAATCCATGTAAAAGTTAACCAAGATCTTTTTAAACAATGTTAATTTTTATTTGTAAAAGAATTATCTATGCCATACCAACCATCCTAGTTATCGCCACGATAACTTTTTTTCTGATTCGCCTAGCACCTGGTGATCCACTTAGTGATGAAAAAGCTGTTCCCCCTGAAATTCAGGTAAATCTCGATGCCTATTACGGCTTCGATGATCCTCTATGGCTACAATATATTCACTTCATGGAAAACCTTTTCCAAGGCAATCTTGGTCCTTCTTTTAAATATGTTGGATGGACCGTAAATGAATTGATCGCACAAGCTTTTCTTACTTCTTTGGAACTGGGAGCACTTTCATTAGTAGTGGCTATTTTATTGGGATTAATTTTAGGTGTTATTGCAGCTTTAAAGAAAAATACGGCATTAGATTATTTTTCAATGTCTATAGCGATGGCTGGCATTTGTATGCCAACGTTTGTTATGGGGCCTCTTCTTGTTTTATTTTTTGGACTTTATTTAGAGTGGTTTAATCCATTAGGTTGGGAACACTGGAGTGACAGAGTCCTTCCAGCTTTAACTCTTGGTATTTATTATGCAGCTTATATCGCTAGGCTCACTCGAAGTGGTATACTTGAGATTTTAAATAGTGATTATATTCGAACTGCTCGTGCTAAAGGATTACCTGAATGGCGTGTTGTCTTTGTACATGGAATTAAGACTGGATTGCTCCCCGTAGTTGCATTTCTTGGGCCAGCTTCGGCTGGTTTGATCAGCGGATCATTTGTGGTAGAGACGATTTTTCAAGTTCCAGGATTAGGTAGATTCTTTGTCATGGCTGCATTCAATCGGGATTACACGATGATTTTAGGTACTGTTCTATTTTACGCTGTTTTAGTAATCCTGATGAACCTCATTGTGGATATTTTTCAAATTATACTTAATCCACGTTTAAAGTATGAATAGGCATATATCAATATCTCCATGGAAAGGGGCCTATAGGCGGCTAATTAAAAATAAAATGGCCCAATTTGGACTGATCACTTTTATTTTAATGACTGTTTTAAGTGTGGTGGGCCCTATTTTATCTCCATACAGTAATGAACAACAGAATCTTTTATATGGAGCACAAGCGCCTAATTTAAAACATTGGATGGGTACTGATGTACTCGGGCGTGATTTAATTACGAGAATGCTATATGGAGGGCGTATTTCATTAGGAGTTGGTTTTATGGCTACCTTAGTATCTATGGTTATTGGGGTAATATATGGTGCAATTGCTGGTTATTTTGGTGGGAAAATAGATTCTTTGATGATGCGTTTTGTAGATATCCTTTATGCAATGCCGTTCACTATTTTTGTCATTCTGCTTATGGTAGTATTTGGACGTAATATTATATTATTATTTATAGCTATTGGTGCTGTAGAATGGTTAACAATGGCACGGATTGTCCGAGGACAGGTACAATATTTAAAAAAGCTTGATTTTGTTGATTCAGCCATTTCTTTAGGCTCTTCACAAAGCCGTATTATTTTTTATCATATTATTCCTAATTCATTAGGGGTGATTATTGTTTATGCCACTTTGACCATTCCCGCGGTAATGCTTTTAGAAGCAGTATTGAGTTTTTTAGGACTTGGCGTCCAACCTCCAATGAGTTCTTGGGGCCTTCTGATTAAAGAAGGAGCCGAAAAAATGGAAGTATATCCTTGGTTGATTGTATTCCCTGTGCTTTTTTTCTCACTCACCCTTTTCTCACTTAATTTTTTGGGAGATGGGTTACGTGATGCATTTGACCCTAAAACGGTTAGACAATAAGCCATTCAATCAATAAATATTAATAGAAAATGAAATAATATGCCTAATATTGCAATTGTAGTTCCAGCACGATTAGCCTCCACACGCTTCCCAAGAAAGTTACTGCATCTTATTCAAAACAAACCATTAATATTGTGGACAGCAGAACGGATTTCTTCTGAGGTTTCTAATATACCTTTGTATTTTGCTGTAGAAGATGAAGAGCTTTTTACCCTTCTTAAGCATCATGGATACAACCCTATAAAAACTTCAGATGGACATATAAGTGGGACAGATCGCATAGCTGAGGCTAATGAAAAAATACAAGCTGATTATATTATTAACGTGCAAGCGGATGAACCTCTTGTGACTTCAAATCAGATTGAGATTCTTAAGGAACTTATATTCAAACCTGATATTGATATGGGGACAATGGCTACTTCATTTACTCGGATAGATTATTTTAACGACCCTGATAAGGTAAAAGTTGTCTTAGATAAGCAGAATCGAGCATTGTATTTTTCGCGATCACCAATTCCAAATATAAGAAACGATGGAGAATCCATTGAGAATGGGCTCTTGAAAGGAAGATGTTATTGGCATTTAGGATTGTATTCCTATACCGCAGAATTTATTAAAAAATTTACTACTATGCCGGCAGGATGGTTGGAAAAGGTTGAACGATTAGAGCAATTACGTGCAATTGAAAATGGCTATAGTATAGCAGTCGGAATGACTAATGAGCCATGCGCGGGAATTGATGTTATAGAGGATATTAAGATATTTGAAGAAAAGGTAAGAACCTAAGAAAGATAGATTTAAAAGAGTTTCCTGCTATATCTCCAAGATGTTTTTATAAAAAGTAGTCTAAATACTAATTTACCCTATTTAATATAAACTATTTCTGACTACTTCGTTCTTCGACGAGCTTATAAAATTTACTAAACAATTTATCTGTATCATGTGGTCCCGGTGAAGCCTCTGGGTGATATTGAACTGAAAACACCGGCTTATTTTTGAGGCGCAGGCCTGCCACTGTTTGATCATTAAGGTTTACTTCAGTTACAATAGCTTCTGTTTTTACTAGTTCTTCTCTCGTCGCGGCGAATCCATGGTTTTGCGAGGTAATATAGACTTCACCTGTTTCTAAATTTTTAACAGGTTGATTAGCGCCTCGATGGCCAAATTTTAGTTTGAAAGTTTTAGCTCCCAGAGCATGGGTAATAATTTGGTGCCCGAGACAAATTCCAAAAGTTGGATAACGTTTAATTAAGTCAGCAACTGTTTTATGAGTGTAGGTAAGAGCAGCCGGATCACCAGGACCATTTGATAAAAATACCCCATCGGGTTTTATTGTATCAATTATACTTACCGGAGTATCAGCAGGTACAACTTTAACATCAAAGCCATGGTAACAGAGCTTTCGAAAAATATTATATTTAGCTCCAAAATCATAGGCTGCAATCTTATATCTTTTCTTTTTTTTAGTGACATTGAAAAGGCGAGTTCCTTTAACTGTAAAAGGTAACTTATCATTGCCCTCTGGATCCCAGGTATACGGTGATTTGCACGTGACTTCTTTAACATAGTCCACACCTAAAAGTCCTGGCCAGTCTCGCGCGTGTTGAATCGCTTCATCAGCAGAAATGTTTTCTGTACTGAGGCAAGCTTTGAGGGCTCCATGTGAGCGTAATGTTTTTGTGATCGCTCGGGTATCAACACCGCTCAATCCAGGGATCTTAAATTCCATTAAATATTCATCAAGATTTTGCTGGCTTCTCCAGTTACTACTAAGATGGCTAAGTTCACGTACTATGAATCCTGCAACCTTTGGGGAATCTGATTCAATATCATATGGATTAACCCCATAATTTCCAATTTGGGGTGCTGTCATTGTTACAAGTTGCGCATAATACGAAGGATCAGTCAGTATTTCCTGATATCCTGTCATACTTGTATTAAATACGCATTCTCCAACCACAGTTTTTGCAAACCCAAACCCTTTACCACGATATATGTTTCCGTTTTCTAAGGCTAAGATTCCGTCTTTAAATTTAGGCATTATTGATGAAAATAACTATTTTAATATATATGGTTTTAGTCAATTACTACCATATTTATAATATTGCTTTTTCTTTGCAGTCTAGCTGTAACACTATGCGCATACTTTCTAAGACTGCATTTGTTGTTTCCAACTCGATCCAGTAGAAACAATCGCGGCACATTTTTTTATGTGAAACTAACCCTGCTTGTCTTAAAATACGTAAATGATGTGATATGGTTGGTTGGCTTAAACCGAGAATCTCTGCTAGCTGAGATACATTATTATGAAGCTCAGAATTGGGTGTATGTGGTAACAGCTGAAGTATTTTGAGTCTTTGTGGGTCTCCTAGTGCCCAAAATTGTTTTGCTAAATTATCATTATTATCCATAATGTAATCCTTTATTCTTTTTCTCTATTCCTACTAGGACCATACATAGTATTAAGTATTTCTCTACTTACACATTGACTTATTTAAATATATTGATTCTTAGTGGCAAGATAAATATTTTAAAGCAGTTTAGTTAAATATATTAAATGTGAATCAAGATTAAAGATTTAATAAAAAAATATGTATCCAAAGGATAAATTGTGTAATTGGTACCATGGGCAAGGCCTTTGGGCTCATGTGCCAAAAAATGATTGGAACAACTGGGTTTGGCAACTACAGAATCGTATCACAACGGCAGCCCAGTTAAAACAATATATGACGCTTACCGAAGAAGAAAATGCAGGGTGTGAGTTTTCTGATTATAAATTGGCCGTAGCAATAACACCTTACTTTTTTAATCTTATTGATCGCGAAGATGCGGATTGTCCGATTAGGCGTCAAGTTATCCCACGTGTGGAAGAAATGAATATAGCACCAGATGAAATGCTTGATCCGGTTGGTGAAGAAAAGACGATGCCAGTGGAAGGCCTGGTTCATCGGTATCCGGATAGAGTTCTTTTTCTGGTAACTGATCGTTGTGCGGCATATTGTCGTTATTGTACGCGAAGTCGACTTGTTTCTAATGCTCAAGATTATAACTTTCATCCTGAAATGGAAAGTGGGTTAAAATATATTGAACAACATAAGGAAGTTCGAGATGTCCTCTTGAGTGGAGGAGATCCACTACTTCTTTCAGATAAAAAATTAGCCTATTTGCTTAAGCGTCTTCGTGCTATTGATCATATTGAATTTATTCGCATAGGAACACGGATTCCTCTCTTTCTCCCTCAACGTATTACACCTGAGCTATGTGAAATTTTAAAAAATCAAGGACCAATTTGGGTTAGTATCCATACGAACCATCCTAAAGAGTGTACGTTAGAGGTTAAAAAAGCTTGTGAACAGCTTTCTTTTTCCGGAATTCCTTTAGGAAACCAATCGGTTCTCTTAAAAAAGGTAAATGACAATGTTGATGTCATGAAATCATTAGTTCATAGATTACTTATGATGCGTGTTCGGCCTTATTATATATATCAATGTGACTTGATTACTGGTAGCTCTCATTTGAGGTCTGATGTAAAAACTGGTATTGAAATTATAGAAGGATTACGTGGGCATACTTCCGGTTATGCAATTCCTCAATTTGTCATTGATGCACCGGGAGGTGGTGGGAAGGTTCCAATTAACCCTGAATATGTAGAGAGAATTACTGAGTCTGAAATTATAATACGTAATTATGAAGGGAAGTCCTATCGGTATGCATTAATCAATGGATCGGTACCAGTAAAACATGATCACAACGACGTTATTGAAGAGATCTCAGTTTAATGAATGATCAACTTCATATAAATTTACTGATGATTAATTCGTGGTAGAATTAATGTTGATAAACAAGATATCTTTTACTTAATATTATTTAAATTTATTTTAAAAAGGGGAGCCCTGCGCGTTGGGCTGAGAATGAAGTGCGATCGATTTTGCTACCCATGGAACCTGATCCGGGTCATGCCGGCGGAGGAATGCTAAGCTTATAATTTTGCGTGTGGCCTTTGCTAGAGTGACTCTGTATGACACATGACAAAAAGAAAATATCGAATTGAGAACAAATTATGGGCTCTGGGCTTAATAATTAGCTTTTATTTGCCTGGATTAGTTGTGGCACAGGAATCTGGGTCTGATGAACCTATCCATACATTAGATGAATACATTGTAGAAGGATTATCTTATGAAGATTCTATTAACCCCCTAGGGCGTTCTGTTACATCCTTATTTGGTTCTGAGCGTAATATCCTTAATTCCCCACGTGGGATAACTCTAATCAATGAAGCTTTACTCCGTGACCAGGGAATTGAAACTGTAGAAGAAACAGTATTATTTAGTCCGAGTGCCTTTGCCCCATCACGTTTTGGAAATCTTACAACTCCAACTATACGTGGTGATATTGCAGAAACTTACTTAAATGGACAGCGTCGTTCTGCAAATATAAATGGGATACAACCCGGATTTAATAATGTTGAATCAATTGATATTGTTCGAGGGCCAGGGTCTTCGGTATATGGTTCTAGTTTTTATAGTGGTGGGTATCTTAACTATGTAACAAAACAACCCAACCTGAATGATTTCTTAATGAATATTCATATGCGATTTGGATCCTGGGTTCCAGAGAGTAATACGTATTTTAGCAGTTTGTGGCGTATAGATATTAATCAACCGGTTGTTGAAGACATTTTAGGTTGGAGGCTTAGTTATACAGGGCAGGAAAATGAAACAATATTCAATGCTAATGGTGCACGCAATGATCGACAGGATATTCATTTGGCATCTACCTGGAAACCTTATAAAGGACTGAAAATTGATTTTAATAGCCAATATAGTTGGCAGGCTATTCCTCAGCTTCTTGGTGTTAATCGCCCGTCACAGGAACTCATCGATCATGGAATATATTATACGGGTAATGTTGATGATATCGGTGGTCCTTTTATTGGACCTTGGTTTTTAACGCCTGACGGGACAACATCCATTCGGCCCACTGATACTCTTTACTCGGACAACGATTTTAGTAATGCGAATGTTTTTCATGCTCAATTAATTACTACAGTAAACGAAGAAGATAATTTAGTATTTACTAATCGAACTTTTCTTGAATATATCAATAGACGTCGATTCCACGAACTGGAGTATATAGAATACGTTAATCAAATTACTTGGGAATCACGTTTTGAGTTCAATCTTAACGGTGATTGGGGAAGGGGAAAACATGAAGTATTTAGTGGCATTACCTTTCGCTATGAAGAGCGTGAAAATTACATAAACTTTTTCAATGAGTATTTTTTTAATTTCGATATCACCGGACTACCAACTGATTTTAACATCAGCGAACAGTTTAGTCAGACTTATTTTCTTGGTTTGCCTGGACCTGGGGGGAGACCTTTTTTTGGATCCGAAATGTTCAGTCCAGAAACAACACACTCAAAACTATGGGATATAGGAGTATTTTGGCAACATGAGTTAGAATTAAAAAATAATTTACATCTTCTATATGGTTTAAGAGGTGACTTTTTTTTTGTAGATGTAACTGACCCATTACCGGATTCAAAGGTAGATCCCTGGCATGATAATCATAATTATCATCAATTTGGTGGTCATCTTAGCCTTTATTACAAACCTAACACATCATCTACTTTTTATTTCACTTATAATAGTTCTCAAGCAGTCAATGGAAGTATGACTGGAGGTGGGATATTCCTTTTCGATAGCCAAATCGATAGAAATGATTTTGATAATCGCAGTATTCTTTATGAAGGTGGGGTACGGTTTAGTTTTTATGATCACAAAATTTTTCTTGGATTAACTTCTTTTTCTCAAGACCGTAAAAAAGTAGAGTTTCGTGGAGGTAAAAACGATATTCGTGTGCAAGGTTTTGAATTAGAAAGTGTTTATCAACCAAATAGAGATTTCTACTTTTATACTAACCTTACATTTACAGAAGGGCATTACCAACAATCTGCGCCTTTTCAACTGGGAGGACGATCAATATTTGATCTTTACGCTTTAGGTACTGGTCCGGCGAATAGTGGAACAGGTTTGGGTTATGAATCTTTTCCTGGAGCAAACCAAGCACCACCTGCCGATTGGCGTATTCCTGGAATGTCCCGGTGGATGTTTAATGCTGGGTGTAGTTACCGCCCTACTTCAGGATTAGGATTCAGAATCTGGGGTAATATAAAGAGTAAACAACTTGGTAATCTTGACGCAGAATTTTATTTCCCAACACAATTTTCTTTGAATACATCTGTTTCCTATAGTAAACCAAAATGGAAGGCAGAGATAACTTTAAACAATGTTACGGATGAGAAAAACTGGATCCATAATGGAGATACATTTGTCAATAATTTACTTGTTTCCCGTGAATTACCTTTTCGATTAGAAGGGCGATTTGACTTATTCTTTTAACCCAAAATTGACTTATAACTCTGAGTGGAACTCACCATTAACAGTAATCTTTTATTGGTTGAGAGGAAGGGTTATGTAAAAGGTTGTTCCTTCACCTGATTTAGTTTTGAAGCTTATTTTTCCGTTATGTATATTGACGATAGATTTGACAATAGTACTACCTAATCCGGTGCCACGACTTTTCCCATAAGTAACAAAGGGATCGAAAAATATTTCTCGAATACTAACTGGAATCCCGGGGCCATTGTCTTTAATTTCTAATTTTAAGTTTTTATCTTCAATCTGACCTTTAACAGTTATTACACCTGGGTTCTCTTCAAAAGACTCAATAGCGTTACCAACAAGATTTTGTAGAACACGTAGGAGTTTGCTCTCTTCTCCTTCTATTATTGTCTCAGGGACGTTAATATGGATTTTAATGAGATCATTTTGAAAAAATGGAAAATTTAATGCTCTAAATCGATCGAGTAGAGTTTTTAAGTTAATTTTTTCTGGTTTCAATTTATGTTCACCTCTGGAGAATTGGGCTAATTCTTCAGCCATATCCACCATTCGCTGAACTTGCTCCTCAATATTGGAACATAGTTTCTGCGTTTTCTCATCAGTGTGTGATTCCATAATAATTTGAGCACCTAGGCTAATTAAGCAAAATGGATTTTTAAAATCGTGTATGATTGTATTAACCATATTGCCAAGGACAGCTAGCTTTTCATGTACTACTAAATCATCTACATAGTGTTTAGTAGTATCATGAAGATGACTAATAATACTCTGTAAAATATTATGAATAGGTCCCGGATTACTATTAAAAAATTTGATTAGGCAGTCACTCGGTATTCGTGCGAGTTTCACGATGCCTTTTGATTGAGCTTGTAATGAGCGTGCTTCCCCAGTGAAAAACCCGATTTCACCAAAAAAATCACCGGTTGTAGAGTAACTAACAGTTCTAAATGCGTTCTCAGAAGTTTTTTTAGAGAACGCAACTGTTCCTGCTAGTACTAAATAGATTCCGTCGGAATTACTTCCTTCTTCAAAAATAATAACATTCGGCTTATACTCTTCAATAATTGAATACCCGATTAGTTTTTGACGTTGGGTACTTGAAACATTTTCAAAAAATGGATGTGATTCAATTTCCATTTATAGCTAGTTGCTTTAAGGTTAAATACAAGTCAAGTCGGTTAATCTTAAGCTCAAAACACGTATACTAGTTATTGACCTTTTAAAATAAAAAATAGTTTAGGGTCGAGATTAAACGATTTATTGGTCAATAAGATTTAATTAAATTAAATTCATCAACCCAGTATTATTCTATCTGTTATATTGTATCAAAAGGCAGATTGTCATCAGATCTCTTTTAATTATTGCTATGAAAATATGAATACCTAAGAATATTTGGCGATCATTTAACGAGTTATTAATGGAATTGTTAGATTTCTTAGACTTCATCTGAGTTAATTCATAGCGTCGGGCTGATCTATAAGTAAAAGAAATAATTAAAATTACTTTAAAATCTAGGAATACAAATGCAGGGGATAAAAATAAAATTCCATGGGGCAAGCAGTTTCAAGGTAAGTAATGAAAAAGTTGAATTTTATCTCAGTGGAGTAGGGGGGGGCATCTTGCTCCTGTTAATTTCAAATTAAAACACCGATGGGTGTCTCCTTTTTCACTACCACCTTGGGAGCCACATGAAGTATCATCCGATACCTCACCGATTGATAAAATATTAAGAGGTGACTTCTTTTGTTTTCCCTTTGGCCTTAATAAAGGAATACCCTATGTTCATGGGGATGCTCCTAATTTAAAATGGAAATGTATAAAACACCGTAATCTCGAGAGCATAGAGATGCACCTACCGCTAAAATGTATAAAAGGGGAGATAACAAAAAGAATTTCGTTAAACTCAAATCACTGTGCAATATACCAAGAACATTTTATTGAAGGAGTACAAGGATATTTTAATTATGGTCATCATGCGATTCTTCACTTTCCTGAAAAAGGTGGACCTTATTTTATTAATGTTAGCCCTTTTAAATATGGTGAGGTCTGTCCTATTCCTTTTAGCAATCCGGCAGTCGGTGAATACAGTGCTTTAAAAATTGGTGCTAAATTTAAATCTCTTGCTAAAGTGGCATTAGTTAACGGGGGTTTTACGTCTTTGCATGAATATCCGGCGCGTGCCGGATTCGAAGATCTTGCTATGGTCTCTAGTAGCAAAAATAAATTTGCGTGGACAGCGGCAACACTAGATGGTTATGTATGGTTTTCATTAAAAAATACGAAAACTTTACCGAGTACCATTTTTTGGTTTACCAATGGTGGTAGGCATCAGCAACCATGGGGTGGACGACATCGTAATCGTGTTGGGCTTGAAGAAGTAAATACTTATTTTGACTCTTTATACGATTCGCGGAAAAATCCACTCCTTAATCAAGGCATTTCAACTACCCGATATTTTTCTCGCTCAACCCCAACTACAATAAGGTTAATTCAAGCTGCTCATCAGGTGCCAACAAGTTTCGGGATGGTGACTAATATTGTTACAGGAAAGAAAACCTCCGAAGTTTTTTTAATAAATAAGGAGGGACTTAAAATTAAGGTGCCTCTTGATTGGAGCTTTCTCCAGCTAGATTCTTGATTAGTGATTAACTAAATTCTTTCTTTGAAGTTTATACTTTTAAGTATTTAAATATTTTGCTTTTACATCTAATTTTAAGTAACTAATGATTACTAAAATTAAGTATAAACCCGAATTATTCTTGAGGATTTTATGACACTTAAAAACGAAAATATTTATCAGCATCTAGATTTAATGGATACTCAAGGAGAAAAGGAACATCTTCTTAAGCAACATGGACACATTGTCTGGTTTTACGGATTATCTGGTTCTGGGAAAAGTACGTTGGCTCTAGCTTTGGAGAAACGTCTTAAAACTGAGGGTTATTTAACCCAAATTCTTGATGGAGATAGCATTCGTTCAGGTCTTAATTACGACTTATCATTTTCTGATAAAGACCGGGCAGAAAATATTAGACGTATTGCAGAAGTAGCAAAATTATTTCTCAATGCTGGAATAGTAACACTTACGGCTTTTATAACACCAAAGATTGAGTTTCGTGACATGGCTAAGAAGATTATTGGAAGTGATAATATTTCGGAAGTATATGTAAAATGTCCTCTTGAAATATGTGAAGCAAGGGATGTAAAAGGACTTTACGCGAAGGCCGAATCAGGTCATATAAAAGAATTTACAGGCAAAGACTCAGTATTTGAGGAACCGACTAATTGTGATCTGACAATTGATACTAAAGAATGTAACATCGATGAATGTATCGAAATACTCTATCCTCAAATTATTCCACAAATTTATTTTCAAAATAGATTAAAATCAAAATAATAACATGTACATTACTACAGTTTTACTATACTCACTTTAACGAAAGATATGTCCTACTCTTATACCGTAAACCATATAAAACACCTTGAATCTGAAGCCATTTATATTTTAAGAGAGATAGCAGCTCAGTTTCAAAATCCTGTAATATTATTTTCTGGTGGAAAAGATTCCATCGTAGTTACATATTTGGCTCAAAAGGCGTTTTGGCCAGCCAAGTTACCATTTCCCCTGTTACATATAGATACAGGGCATAATTTTTCAGAGACAATTGATTTTCGAGACCAGATGGTCGAGAGATTGGGCGCTCAATTAATTGTTGGTAGTGTTCAGAACTCTATCGAAAATGGTCGTGTTCTCGAGGAGAAAGGATCTAATGCAAGCCGCAATGTTTTACAAACGGTAACTCTTCTTGATACTATTGAGGAACACAAGTTTGATGCTGCTATTGGTGGAGCTCGCCGTGATGAAGAAAAAGCGCGTGCAAAAGAACGAATCTTTTCACACCGTGATGAATTCGGTCAATGGGATCCTAAAAATCAAAGGCCAGAACTTTGGAATATATTCAACGGTCTTAAGAAAGTTGGGGAACACTTCCGAGTTTTTCCTTTAAGTAATTGGACAGAAATGGATATTTGGCAATACATCGAAAAAGAAAAATTGAGTTTACCAAGTATCTATTTTTCTCATGAACGCGAAGTTGTTCGGCGTAATGGTGTATTACTAGCAGTGACTAAATATATTTCATTAAAAAATAAAGAAAAAACTGAACGGAAACGTATACGATTTAGAACTGTTGGTGATGCTACTTGCACTGGTGCAATAGAATCTGAGGCTAAGGATGTATATGCTATCATACGCGAGATAGCAGCAGCGCGAATCACTGAGCGCGGAACAAGAGCAGATGATAAACGTTCAGATACGGCTATGGAAGATCGAAAACGAGAGGGTTATTTTTGATATTCTAGAAATTTTTTGGTTCCACAAAATTAAAATAACTATGGAAGAAAATTTATTAAAGGAAATGGATCTATTACGGTTTACAACTGCAGGTAGTGTTGATGATGGTAAAAGTACGCTTATTGGAAGGTTGCTGTATGATTCAAAAACGATTTTTGAAGATCAACTAGAAGCGATCAAAAAGTCTAGTAAAAAGCACGGTGATGACTATATTAACCTTGCTCTTCTTACTGATGGGTTACGTGCAGAGCGTGAACAAGGCATTACAATAGATGTTGCTTATCGATATTTTGCTACACCGAGACGAAAATTTATCATCGCGGATACACCAGGTCATATCCAGTATACTAGAAATATGGTAACAGGTGCTTCGACAGCGAATCTTGCTGTAATATTAATTGATGCCCGAAATGGGGTAGTGGAACAAACTTGTAGGCATGCTTTTATTGCATCCCTGCTGCGCATCAAGCATTTGGTCATATGTATAAATAAAATGGATCTTGTTGATTACAGAGAGTCGGTTTTTCACGAAATAATGAATGACTTCGGGGATTTTGCCTCACGAATGGATGTTTCTGATATGACATTTATTCCAATCAGTGCATTAAATGGGGACAATATAGTCGATAAGTCTGAACAGATGCCTTGGTATAATGGTTCAACTTTTCTTTATCATTTAGAAAATGTTTATATTGGGCCGGATGCTAACCAGGTCGATCCTCGATTTCCTGTCCAGGGGGTTATACGTCCACATTCTAAGAAATACCACGATTTTCGTGGTTATTCAGGACGCGTAGCAGGTGGTGTATTTAAACCAGGAGATGAAATAATAGTGATGCCGTCAGGTTTCAGTTCTCGAATAAAAGGTATTCACTCTATGGATGGAGAATTGAAAGAAGCATTTTATCCAATGTCTATATCTTTTACTTTGGAAAGCGAATTGGATGTAGGCCGAGGTGATGTAATATCAAAACCTAATAATAAACCTAATATTGGTCAAGACATCGATCTTATGCTTTGCTGGTTTTCGGCGAATACAAAATTACAAGTAAAAGGTAAATATATTCTTAGGCATACAACAAAAGAAGTAAAAGCTTTGGTTAAAGAGATTAGTTACAAAATAAACATTAATACTTTGCATAAAATAGAAAATGATCACGATATCGGTCTTAATGATATTGGGCGTGTCATTCTTAGAACTTCGAGACCATTACTTTATGATAGCTATCGCCGAAATCGTATCATGGGAAGTGTAGTTCTCATCGATGAGTTCACGAATGAGACTGTTGCTGCAGGAATGATTCGCTGATGAATCTTCTGAACTTTTAATAAAATAGGGAATATGAAAATTTGGTCAAGTTGACTTCAAGTCAGGCTTAAAAGAAAAAATATATCTCGCTTCAATTTACTAGCTGATTATAGCCCCTGTCTTTTTTATAAATTAATCTTTTGGAATTTGGAATTCATTAAGAACAGCTTCTAATTCCTTAATATTATTGCCTCCGCCCATAGCAAAGTCAGGCTTCCCTCCTCCTTTTCCATCTAATTTTTTAGATAAACTGCTTACTATTGTACCTGCATTATGACCTAATTCGACAGCTTTTTTTGAACACAATACAAGGATGGTAGCTTTCTTTTTAATAATACTTCCAAGGATAACGACAGATGCATCGATGTGTTCTGAAACACCAACCGCAAGAGAGCGCATTTCTTCAGTATTATTCAAGTCTATCTTGGCAATTACCCAGTTTAAATGAGAGATCTTATTTGCTTTTTTCGCTAAATTGTAAGCTAAATCTACAATGTTACGTTGTTTATAACTGTTAATTTGCTTTTCTAAATTATTACGGTGTTCAATAAGTGATTCGAATCTCTGATTTAATTGGCCAAACTTACAGGATAACTTTTGTGTAAGATTGTGTAATAGATTATGATTCTGAGCCATGAGATCGTAGGCGGTCATACCAACAATGGCTTCAATGCGTCGTGTTCCAGACGCTATTGCAGATTCGCTTATGATTTTAAAGAGTCCAATTTGTCCTGTTTGTTTAACGTGAGTTCCCGCGCAGAGTTCTTTAGAATAGCCACCGATATCCACAATACGGACTATTGGCCCATATTTATCACCAAAAAAAGCTAGTACATCAGTCGGTTTTTTTGAATAAGGAATTTCATATGAGGAAACATCATCGTTTTCGAGAATACGCTCATTTATACAAGATTCTATCGCTTGAAGTTCATTTTTGTTTGTCTGTTCAATGTGATTAAAATCAAAGCGGAGGTAATCATGAGCCACAAGAGAGCCAGATTGATGGACATGCTGGCCTAATATATCACGTAACGCCCAGTGTAATAAATGGGTAGCAGTGTGGTTCCGTTGTATAGAATTTCGTCTAACTGTATCTACTGAAAGTAATGCGGATTTTCCTATAAATGTATCAATTCCTTGAAGGTTAGTTTTATGTAAATAGTAACCTGATTCATTTTTAACAGTATCTAAGATAGGAACGTGCACGTCATCTATTAAGGCAAATCCAGAGTCTCCTAATTGACCGCCCATCTCTGCATAAAATGGTGTTTTATCAAAAATAACAAAATTATCATTTCCTTTCTGAATGACATCTTTGATTTTGGCTGAGTAAGCACTGAGATGCCCAGTCTCATATCCGACAAATACGGTCTTTTCTACTTGCGAATATGGATTTTCCTTAATCGAAATCAAAGTCTTTTTTTGTGCAGCTCTTGCTTGTTCACGTTGCTTATTCATTTCTTTCTTAAAACCAGAAAGATCAATTCCTATGCTTCGCTCATTTGCTATAATCTGGGTTAAATCAATAGGAAATCCATAAGTATCAAAAAGTTTAAAAGCTTCTTTACCAGTAATGCTTTTTTTCCGATTTGAAGTTAACTTTTCAAAGTGCTGTAAACCCCGGTCAAGTGTTCTTTCGAAGATATCCTCCTCAGTCCTAATATATTTTATAATTAAATCTCTTTGTGCTAAAAGTTCGGGGAAAACATCTTTAAGTTTATCAATTAATGGGTCGGTAAGTTTTACAAGTGAGCCATGAGGTAATTGAATCCTCTTTGCAAATAAAACTGCCCGTCTGAAAATTCGTCTTACGACATAATTCCGCCCCTCATTTCCTGGAACAATACCATCAGCAATTGAGAAAATTAGTGTACGAATATGGTCACTAATGACTCGAAATGCACAGTCTCGTTTCTCTGTGTCTGACATTTTATTTCTATCTTTAGGGATTGTCGCATGATATTCATAACCAGTTAATTTGGTTAACAGAGTGAAAATATCTGTAAATAAATCGCTATCATAATTCGAGGCTGATTGGGAGAAATCCTGGAAATTTTTTGTGGATGCAAATATACCTGCAATACGCTCAAAACCCATACCAGTATCAATATGTCGGGAGAGTAGGGGTGTGTACTTGCCATTGGTCTCCGCATTGAATTGTATAAAAACAAGATTCCAGAGTTCAATACAATTTGGATTGTTTTTATTCACAAGTTTTCCCTGTGTGTCTCCCTTAATTGTGAGATCGATGTGAATTTCGCTTGATGGACCACAGGGACCTGTATTCCCCATCATCCAAAAGTTTTCTTCTTTGTTTCCTGGACAAATATGAATAGAAGGATCCATCCCTTCAGATGAAAATATTTCCTTCCAACAATCGTATGCGTCCTGATCAAATTCTGCAGGATCATTTTCGCTGGGTTTATAAACTGTAGCATAAAGCCTATCCTTAGGTAGTTTCCATTCTTTAGTAAGCAGTTCCCAGGCCCAATTTATTGCTTCTTTTTTAAAATAATTACCAAAAGACCAATTACCCAGCATTTCAAAAAAAGTGTGATGATAGGTATCAAAACCAACTTCTTCTAGATCATTATGTTTACCACCTGCACGTATACATTTTTGAGTATTAGCAATACGTTTGTGAGGTGATTTTTGTTCACCAAGAAAATATGGAACAAATGCATTCATTCCTGCATTCGTAAATAGCAAGTTGGGAGCAGATGGTATTAATGAAACGGATGGTACAATTGCATGATCTTTTCTTTTGAAAAAATCAAGGAACGAACGTCTAATATCTCCTGACTTCATAGAAAATTTCCCTAAACTTACTGATACCTTTTCATCTATGTGAACTACTATCTCAAGATGCTACTATTTCAGAAATTATATCACCCACTTCACTTGTGCTATAACCCATCTTACCTGCACCAAGACCTTTAAGTTTATTTGCAGTAACTTCTTTTACAGCTTTTTCAATTGTCTTCGCGGCTTGATCTTCACCGAGTGTTTCAAGCATCATCATTGAGGCACAAACAGAAGCAAGGGGGTTTATAATATTTTTCCCTGTATACTTTGGTGCTGAGCCACCAATAGGTTCGAACATACTAACTCCATTAGGATTGATATTCCCCCCCGCTGCAATACCCATTCCTCCTTGAGTAATTGCACCAAGATCTGTAATTATGTCACCAAACATATTCCCGGTTACTATTACATCAAACCATTCAGGGTTTTTTACCATCCACATGCACGTTGCGTCTACGTGATAATATTCACGGTTAATATCAGGAAATTCCTTTTCTCCGATTTCTTCAAATGCACGTTCCCAAAGGTCATAAATATAGGTGAGGACATTAGTTTTCCCACAGAGTGCGAGGGTCTTCCTTTTATTTCTTTTGCGTGCATATTGAAAAGCATACCTAAGACAACGATCCACTTGGAATCGATTGTAGACGGAACTCTGGACTGCGACTTCATTAGGAGTTCCTTTCATGGAAATCCCACCCGTACCAGTATATAGATCCCCACTGTTTTCACGTACAACCACGTAATCGATATCTTCAGGCCCCTTATCCTTTAATGGTGTTTCGACACCTGGGTAAAGTATAACGGGGCGCAAGTTAATATATTGATCTAATTCAAACCTTAAATATAGCAGAATACCTTTTTCAAGAATACCCGGTTTTACATCAGGGTGTCCAATAGCTCCGAGTAGGATAGAGTTAAACTTCCGCATCTCTTCCAATGCGCTTTGGGGTATTACTTCACCAGTACGAAGGAAGCGATCTCCACCGAAATCATATTCATGCATATCGAGCGTAAATCCATATTTATCAGCAGCAACATTTAGTATTTTTGTAGCTTCACGTGTGACTTCTGGGCCTGTGCCATCACCAGGAATTATTGCAATTTTATAACTTTTACTCATAATATATTTTACTTTAAGGTGTATAGCTTCAGGTTTAAAAATAAAATTTAACCGATAGCAATAAAAACAACTGAAACATTAAATTCTAGGAGAGATGAACCACTTAAGTATTTTAGGTTCTTATTTACAGATGTTATGTAAAATTAATTTTAAAAATTAGAGTTATCCGTGATGCGTGTTGTTATCTCTCAATGTGCCAAAAATAATCATCCTGGGTCTAATGGAGTTGCTAGTAAAGCAAATCTGTTTTTATAAATAGGAATGATTATGAATTTGTATTGTTTTGATGCTAATCATATCTAACGATTAATATAAATATTTAGTATATATAAGAATTGGATTTTAAAGTTCAAACAGAGTAACAATTATAGTGAATATAAGGTTAGCTTTTATAAATCAATATTTTAAAAATTAAAGAGAATGCTAATAAACAATAATTACTCTTGTGTCTGAAGGGTGGAAAAGATAAATTCCTAAGCTTCAAAATACTCTTATTCACTCTCAATTTGAGCAGTAAAATAATTTTATAGTAATTATTATGACATCCTTACTTAAAAATTGTCTAGTTTGCACTACACTATTAACCGGATCTGTCCTTTGTTTGATTGCGGCACCTGAAGGACAGGAAGTGTTCACAGACTTTGAAAATATCCCTGATGATTCAAACATGTTTTTCACTGTAGGGACACCTCCATTTACCGCTCTTTTTGAATATGGCGTTGCTGGCGATGGGTTATTAGCAACTCAACTTGCCCATACACCAACTCATGTTTGGTCTATACTTAATGGGGTCACAGGGAGTATAACTTTTGAAACTCCAGCTCACACCGTTGAATTTTATGCAGCAAACTTAATTGGTGGTGATGGAACAATAGAAGTATATGACACCCATAATCAACTACTGATTTCTGTATCAAATTTACCACAAAGGATTTTACCCGAAGATAATCCTCAGTTTATTACATTTAATGCACTCAGTCTAGGAGCGCCTAATGGTATTAGTAAAATACTTCTTATAGATGATCCTATTGTAAGTTTTGGAATAACTCAAAGTCTAACCGCAATCGATGATTTTGGTTTCACTCCTTTACGAGGGGAAGGTGCTGAAGGAGTCGTGCTTGACGGGAGTGGTGATACTGTAGGAAGCGATATCCAACACCCTAATGGTAATATATTTGATCAGGTACTCCTAACAGGGGAAAGTGTTAGTGTTCGTGCGGGTATGAATAAAATAACCCGAGTTTCATTTATTGATGAAAATGACGATATTGTTCAAGCAGAGTTCTCAGGGAGTGGATCCCTAACTATTAACCTAGATTCCTCAACTTTTAGTGGTCAGGCATTACCTTTGAAATATAATCAAAATGTCAAATATGTTAAAGGGCGGGCCAGTTTTGTAATTGAAAATACAGATATCGATACCTTTTTTAGCTTTTTCAGTGTAGGTACTATCAATGCGGTGAATCAGGCTCTTTTCCCGGCTGGTGAAGAATATAACGCTCAAGCGAATGCGGCATTATTAGAAATAATTAATTCAACAGCAATGGGAGCAATTAATTGTGCAAACACTATATTTACTGGATCAAGTGGAAAAATTGGTATTGATGCACGTGGTGTTCCAGTTGGGATACGTGCTACTTTAGGTGATATAGAGGCTACTGATAGTGCAAATCCAACTCTTATCGTTGGTGAAAGTTCTTTTACTGTAGCGGGAAACAATCAAGGAATGAGAATTACAGGAGGTGATTTATATCAAAGTAATGGAGGTTCAGTTGCTGTTTCACCAAGTGGATCGACGGTGGGTGGTTTTTCTACTTTAATTTCGCAAAATAATTTTAAGTCGGATGGAACCGCATTACCAACACAAAGTATCAATTCAAAATTTGTAAATGAAGATGGTGTGGAGATATTTATTATCGTGGTTGAAACAACGGTGAATTAATTAAGTTCAGTTCATTAGTTAAATATCTTTTAGTGTAAGGTTAGGATTTAAATTTACCTTTATTGATTACTTACTCATGGTTTTGGGTATATTTCTAAACCTTAATTATGATAGAACGAGACGTTAAAATCCATATGGAGCGGGCTTTGCAACTAGCAAATAAAGGATGGGGAAAAACACATCCCAACCCAATGGTGGGTGCGTTAGTATTTGACCAAGGTGTGGTAAGAGGCGAGGGCTATCATAAGCAAGTAGGCGCTTCACATGCTGAAATTAATGCTTTAAGTCAATTGACTGGAAAACTTTCCAGTGACGCGACTCTTTTCGTTACTCTTGAACCTTGTTCAACTCACGGACAAACTCCTCCTTGTATTGATGCTATTATTCGGTCTGGAATTAAACGTGTTGTTGTTGGAGCTATTGATCCAAACCCAAAACATAGAGGGAGAGGATTGGATATACTTAGAAAAGCGAGGATTGAAGTTATAGAAGGGATATTAAGTAGGGAATGTGAGGATTTAAATTTACTTTTTAATTTCTGGATAAAACGTAGATCACCTTTAATTGCAGGTAAAATAGCAATGACGATTGATGGTCGATTAGCTACGAGAAGTGGGGATTCCAAATGGATCACTAATCTTCAGTCTAGAATGGACGTAATGAAGTGGCGAAGGCTTTTCCCAGCAATAGCAGTTGGTGCTAATACAGTTCTTACTGATAACCCAAGTCTAACTAGCAGAATGGATAACCGAGAAATATGGTGTCCTATTCGAATAATTATTGATCCTAAATTAAGAACAGTGAATAGCAAATTGTGTAAAGTATATAATGATGAATATATGAAACGGACAGTAATAGTTGTTAGTAAAGATTTTAATACAAAAGAAAAAAGAAAATTACTCGATCCAAGTATAGACTTATGGAAGATTGCCACAAGTCATGACGGAGTTGAATGGGATGCATTTCGCCGGAAATGTATAGAAAAAAATATATTCGGTGTTTTCTTTGAAGGTGGTGCGAAAACAATTAATTCCTTAATTAACTCAAGAGAACTCAATTATTTATTTTCTTATCGTGCACCTAAACTCTTAGGTGATCCTGAAGCATATTCGGTATTTACAGAATATAATCCTGAGAGAATAAATAGTGCAATCACCTTGGGGCAAGTCCAACATGCAACATTTGGTGATGATGAACTTATGCGTGGATATATTAAATACCCGAATAAAGGTAGACAGTGAAAAATATTTACCTGGCAACAAGTAATATAAATAAAGTTCAAGAATTAACAGACATTATCAACTCATCGGGTTTAAAAATTAATATAGCTACGGCAATGGCTAGAGTTAATATGCCAGTTATCGAGGAAACGGCGGATACCTTTTCAGGGAATGCTAAACTGAAAGCTTATACTTTTGAAGAACTGACAACGAAAAACACTTGGGTTTTGGCTGATGACAGTGGGTTAATGGTGGATGCCATCCAGGGGAATCCTGGGGTATATTCTTCTCGTTATGCAAAAGATGGTGCAAGTGATTCTGAAAATATAAATAAATTATTGAAGAACCTTAAAGATATTGATGGGATTAAAAGATCAGCCCGTTTTGTTTGTATTCTTGCGTTGATAGGTTCCGATGGATTTGAGATAACTTTTAAAGGAGTTTGTAAGGGATTTATAGCAAAAAAACCTGAAGGTAAAAATGGGTTTGGCTATGACCCTATATTCATTCCGGAGGGACATACTCAGACTTTTGGGGTACTAGATAAATCAATTAAATCTAAAATCAGTCACCGAGCAAGAGCATTGACAAAATTGATTTGTTGGCTTGGATCCAAATTTAATCATTAAAAGAGGAAATATATACTATTTGGAGTTTTATATGCAGCTCTTATATGGCAGAACCAGTATAATAGATCCTTGGTACGCGTTTAGTTATAGAACAAAATACTTCCCAAGGTATAGATAATGCCCAATTACTAAAGGTTTTAACATCTATATTTTGATTTCCCTGTGTTCCTATGAATGTAACAGAATCTCCACTTTTTATATTCTCTAAATTCGTAATATCGACGATTGTTTGATCCATTGTCACATTACCAAGAATAGGACATCGTTGCCCATGTATTAGGACGGAACCTTTGTTACTTATTGCTGTTGGAATTCCGTCACCATAACCTGCTGTAATTACAGCAATGCGTGAATCACGTGATAAAATATGAGTGCGACCATAACTAATTCCAGTTCCCGAAGGTAAGTCTTTTACTATGCTAACACGACTGTGGAAACTCAGTACAGCTTCCACTTTGAGTTTTGAAAGTAAAGATTCGAAATGCGGTAGGACACCAAATTGGAGTAAACCAACACGTACGGCATTAAATAGATCATCATTTTTAAATGATTCTAGTCCAGCGCTATTATCCGCGTGGATGAGTAACCTTTTAGGGTCGAATCCTGGTAATCCTCTAAGTGTTTGTAAAAATAATTTCCTTTGTTTATTAGTGAATTGAGGGTCACTATCTGCGCTAGAAAAATGAGTATAAATCCCTTCAAGGTTCATATTTGGGTTTTCTTGTATTAATTTATAAAGATCAAGTGCTTGTTCGTACCATACTCCTAACCGTCCAAGACCAGTATCAATTTTTAAATGAACGGCGATTTTACGTTTATTTCGCTTTCCTAGTTTAGAAAAACGTTTGACTTCTTCTTCTGTCGATACTGTTGGGATTAAGTTATATTCTATAATTTGCTTATCTTCTTCTGGTAGGGTAGAACTTAATAGCAAGATTGGCCAACCAGATCCTATTTCACGTATTGCTGCACCCTCAAGAAAATTGGCTACGCCAAATAGATCAGCACCGCAATGCATGAGACGAGTAACTGTCTGTGCCATACCGTGCCCGTAAGCATCGGCTTTAACTACCGCAATATATCGAATATGAGCAGGTAATGCTGATCTTATAAGCTTTAGATTACGTTCTAATGCAGAAAGATCAATTTCTACCCAGCAACGGCTTTGTTGCCTTAATACAAATGATTTGCTCATAATAAAATTCAGTCAATTTATTTTGCGATGTCGTTCGTTTTTCCATTTCGGAAAATCAACTTTTCCAATATTAATTTTACTAATATCATCTATTTCATGAAAAAATGAGTATGGCTTGTTAAGTAAGGGTAATAATTTTAAGGAATATTTAAATTCTCTGACTCGTCGTGGAGGATATACATCTTTTCTCTGACGAATATACCAGACAGGGTCAGACAATATTTTTAAAGATTGGGTGTTAACTGGTTTCAAGTTCTGAATATTAGAATGATTTTTAATTGTAATTAAATTCCATATATTTTTTTTGAAAGCTGAAATGAGATGAAAAGGAGGAGAAATATTTTGCATTAACAGTAATTGAGCAGCAATCTCCAAGTTACGATAAAGATAGACTTTTGATGGTTGTGGGAGAAGTACAGACTGCCAGGTTTTGATAGCCATAATTATCAGACGAAGACCTAAAACTGAACCTGGGCCTTCACAAATTAGGAACCCATTTATCTGACTCATACTAATTTGTGCTTTTTTTAAACATTTAGCCGTATCTATAAAAATGGCATTTAATGATTCATTTTTATTTTCACAAAATGCTAACCAATTCCCGTTGTACAATATTCCTACTTGAACAACTGAAGTGCTTGCATCCAATAAGAGTAGTGTCTGACTTTTGAGTGATTGTTTAATCTCTGTTGACATTTTTCCTACAACTTCCCCTTTATTTATAGGTAAATTCTTAACTAAATTAGAAGTAACATGAATAAATTAATAAATTATAAAACCTTAGCGGTTTTGGTAGTATTATTGGTGGGTAGCTTTACATTCGATGCTTCCGCCCACTGTGAAATACCTTGCGGTATTTACGGAGACGAGATGCGGTTTGATATGATTGAGGAAAACTGTCAAACGGTAGAGAAATCAATGGCAAAAATTATTCAGCTTAAAATGATGGATGTAAAAAGTGATCAGCTAGTACGGTGGGTAAATAATAAGGAAATTCACTCTAACAATATCCAAAATATCATCACACAATATTTCATGTTTCAAAGAGTTCAACCAGTGATGAGTGATGATTATGAAGATATGGAAGCCTACAGAAATAAGCTTGTCTTGTTGCATAAAATACTAGTGCAAGCGATGAAATGTAAACAAACAACGAAAATCAGTCATGTAAAGAAAATCAGAGAGCTTCTCTATTCATTCAAGATGGTTTATTTTAATGAATAAGAAATATTCTTTTAGATGATCACTTTCTTCTGGGTCCTTTAGTAGTTATAAATATTAAGAGTGATTAAGAATACTTTCTGCGAAGATTTGTAGAGGGAATACCTAATTCTACCCGATATTTAGCTACAGTCCTTCGTGCGATTTTAATATCCCGTTCAGCAAGTATTTTTACTACTTCTTGGTCACTATAAGGTTTAGACGAGTTTTCAGAGTGAATTATATTCGCGATCCGGTCTTTAATTGTGGTATTAGAAATAGCTTCACGACCTTCCGCTTGGTAGCCAGAGGTAAAAAAGTATTTAAAAGGTAAAACTCCTTGGGGTGTATCAATGTATTTATTTGCGATGGCGCGACTCACCGTTGTTTCATGTACTCCTACTACATTAGCAATTTGATTCATTGTAAGCGGTCTAAGGTGTGATACGCCTTTTTCAAAGAAATCAATTTGGAAATTAAGTATTTTTCGTGTTATTCGCTCTATCGTCTTTTGTCTTTGCTCGATTGAACTTATCAGGAATTTCCCTGCTCTAACTTTATCCTTGATATATATTTTCTCAGTAGATGATAGTTTACCTTTGGCAATTAGATCCTTATAGGTTGACGATAGTCTTAATCTGGGAATATAGTCATTATTCATGACAATGGCCCATGTATCACCATCTTTTTCAACTTTTACATCGGGAACAACAACTAGATTATTGTCATCGCTAAATCTGCGACCGGGGGCCGGGTCAAGTGAAGCAATTTCTTTAATAGCATCTTCAACAAATTCAACAGTTACGTTTGTTTTTTTTCGCAATTTCTGGAATACGACGTCGTAAAAGAAGCTTAAATTGATTTTTTATAATATCAGCTGCTATAGTTTTCTCTCTACCTTGAATTTTGAGTTGTGTGAGGAGACATTCTTGTAAGTCAATACTTCCAATACCTGGTGGGTCGAGATTTTTGAGTAGCTTGTGCGCCTCTTGTAAGCTACTTAAGGAGAGTGATGACATGAGTCCTATGTCAGGGATTGAAATAGTAAGAAAGCCGTTATCATCGAGACTTCCAACAAGATACTCTAATGCTTTCATTATTTCCTCAGAAGCGTCAGAAAGTTCTGCTTGACGAACAAGATATTCTTGAAGAGATATTTCGCTAGTAAGTGAATCAAAAAGGTGCTGACGACGATCTGCTGTTTCAGAAGAATAACTTCCCCCTTCTAATGAGTATAATTCAGCCCAATCTTCTTCCACATGACTCAAAACCTGAAAGTCATCACTAAATTCTAATTCTTCTTTGGAAGAGGGTTTATCCATATCTTCATTCGTACCATTTGACCCTTCGATACTAATTCCTTCAATGGGTAATTCTTCAAGGGCTGGATTATTTTGTAACTCTTCTACAATAACATTACGTAATTCGAGTGCTGGTACCTGCAAAATTTTTAGCGATTGCCGCAATTGCGGAGCTAAGACCATATTTTGGGTCTGTTTCTGAACCTGATGAAATTCTTGTGTACTCATTTAATAATTCCAGTTTTAATTTGTAATTATTTTTAGGATAAAGACTAATTATTTATCTGATGTACAGAAGGTTCTTATTTTTTCTTATCGAAGATATATTGTAAGTAATCAGCTAATTTTTCATTAGTTGGTCCATACCCGTCACTATAAAGATAAACTTCTAATGCGGTAAGTAATTCTGAAGCATTTTGATATCTTTTATTTCGGCTTCGTTGTAATGTTTTATGAAGTATATCATTAAGTTCAGTATCGATTTCGGATCTTAATAGAGTAAAATCTGGTATTTGCATTTTTACAATATTACGCCGCGTTAATTTCGGGTTATCTTCTTCGAAAATATTTTTATCAAGTAATAATTCAGCTAAAACGATCCCACATGAAAAAAGGTCTGCCCTAGAGTCGGTGATCTCTCGTTTGGCCTGTTCTGGAGATAGATATTCATCTTTTCCTGCGATGACTTCCCCTTCAATATTATACATAAGGTCAATTGCCTTAGCGATTCCAAAATCAGTCAATTTTACATCTCCTTCGTAAGCCACCATAATATTTTTAGGATTAACATCTCGATGGACAATATTAAGAAGTTGCCCTTCTTTGTCACATTTAGTGTGTGCGTAGGCAAGGCCTCTACAAATCCTTGAGACAATAAATACTGCTAAATCAACAGGAACTGGAATTCCTAATGATAAATGTTTAAAATGAAATTCTTCAAGATTAATACCATTTACATATTCCATTATAATAGAATATTGCCCTTCTATCTCACCTAAGTGATAAGTTTGAACAATATTTGTATGGATAAGATCTGCAACTAATTTGGCTTCCCCAATAAAATTACTTCGAAATTCTTTGATGTTGGAATACTCTTCACGGATTAATTTTATAGCGACTGTTTTTGAGAATTTATCAACCCCATGTTGCTGACCTTCATAAACTATGCCCATGCCGCCTTCTGCCAAGCGGCGAACGAGTCTATAATTAATTTCATGATCTAATTTTTTTAAACGCACCACGGTATTATTAAACAACCTTTAATCTTTTTTGCAAGAGGCTTATGTCATCCCAATTTGATTGGCTTTATTTCTCTATAAAAAAACTATTATTTTTAATCTATTTAAGAAATTTTCATGAATTGACAAAACTTCATTTGTTATTGTCTTATATATTGTATGATTGTATTAACAGAAAATGCAGCTACGCGTATTGAGCAAATAAGATCTGAAGTTGCCGATGATAGTAAGTATCTTCGCTTATCTGTAAAGACTGGTGGGTGTTCTGGCTTAGAATATGGCATGTCATTTGATTATAAAAAAGATGATGATATTGTAGAAGAAAGTCAGAATATTAAATTCATCATAGATGTTAAGAGCATGGTTCACCTTGATGGATGCCGTGTGGATTTTGATGATGGATTAAATGGAAAAGGTTTTGAGATTCAGAATCCCAACGCACAAATAACTTGTGGTTGTGGTAAATCATTCAACTAAGAATAGCATGGGTTAATTGCCCTATAGATATGGTTTATATTATAAAAGGCTATTGAACTTAATTAAGTCTGTAAGATATGGATAAACCATCGATTCCCTAATTAACTTTAAGATTGATTAGTGACGATAAGCTAAAGAAACAGGAATAAGCTGTAATAAAAATATATAAAGATCATGAAGTTTTATAAATATCATGCTTTAGGGAATGATTATTTAGTATTGGATCCTGAGAATACAAAAACAGTTCCTAATAATAAAAATATTCGTCGAATTTGTCATCGTAATTATGGGCTGGGTTCGGATGGAATCCTTTATGGTCCAGAAAATAGTAATATAGGGGATTTTGGTTTACGCATCTTTAATCCTGATGGTAGTGAAGCAGAAAAAAGTGGCAATGGACTACGAATCTTTGCGCGTTACCTATTGGATTGTGGGCGAGTTTCAAAAACTCCATTTACCATATCTACAGTAGGCGGATTAGTCACTTGTCAAATCCATGAAAATGGGAACCTAATCACTGTGGATATGGGAAATGTTAGTTTTAATAGCGATAATATACCTGTAACTGGGACTTCTCGAGAGGTAATAAATGAAGCTATCGTATTAGAAGGTAAAGAATATAAATATTCTGCTGCTACTATTGGAAATCCACATTGTATTTTACCACTTAGTGAAATATCAGAAAAAACAACAAAATATCTTGGACCTATTCTTGAAAATCACCCTCTATTTCCCAATCGAACAAATGTGCAATTCTTGAAGGTTATAAATCGAAAGAATATTCAAATTGAAATTTGGGAACGTGGGGCAGGCTATACATTAGCTTCCGGCAGCAGTAGCAGTGCAGCCGCTGCTGTTGCACATAGATTGGGGATGGTTGATAATGATGTTACTGTGCACATGCCAGGGGGACATATAATGATCCATATCGGTGAGAATTTCTCGATAACAATGATTGGGCCGGTGACATATGTTGGTATAATGTTATTTGATGAAGAAGCACTGAGGTAAATACATTTTGGTGATTGTACATCAATTATGTATACAAAAAAAAGTTTAGTAGAAATATCTCATGAAATGGCTGAGACCCTCATAAATAAAGGGGATAAAGTTATAGATGCTACGGTTGGGAATGGCTTTGATACATGCTTTCTAGCTGAACAAGTTGGAAACAAAGGTCATGTTTTCGGTTTTGATCTTCAAGAACAAGCAATTAAAAATACTCGTAAATATTTAAAAAATATTGGCGTTCTTGACCGAGTGACTCTCTTTAATGTAGGACATGAATCGATGTTTCAATATATACCAAAGGTATATATTGAAGAAATTAAAAGTGTTTTTTTTAATCTAGGATACCTTCCTGGATTTGTAAACTCAAGTATCACTAAACCTGAAACAACTCTATTAGCACTAAATATGGCATGGCGACTGATTTCAAATGAAGGGTTTATTAGCATTATTTACTACCCAGGTCACTCAGGGGGTGAAGAAGAATCCCAGTGCGTCAAATCTTGGGTATCCAACAATAAAACGAAATATATATATTATGAATTTAATAGCCAATCGAAAAATAGGCCGGGATGTTTTATTATTGGGAAGTATCCATATAGCAGTTAATCTATATAGATTGATATATCGATATTATATGACTTATTTGATAGGTAATACTTTATCAACTATATCATTTTTAATATGAGAAATAAAATTATCGAGGCTATAACTACCTTCATAATTTTTGTTAACTCTTGATCTTACGGTTACATTTTTTGCTGCTTCTTCTTGTGTACCAACAATCAGGGTGTAAGGTATTTTGTCAATTTCTGAACGCCTGATTTTTGCACCTAGTTTATCAGAAGCATAATCTACACTTGTTCGAATTTTACCATTTTTTAAAGAGAGTGGATATATTGTTAGCGTAACATTGAAGATTATCATTAATCGGAAGAATACGAACTTGTTCAGGTGCAAGCCATGTAGGGAAATTACCTCCAAAATGCTCAATTAGCAGACCTACAAATCTTTCCATTGATCCAAATGGAGCGCGATGTATAATTACTGGACGGTGTGGTTTATTGTCAGAACCAATATAATTAAGATTAAAGCGTTTAGGGAGGTTGTAATCAACCTGCACTGTACCCAGTTGCCAATCACGTCCAATTACGTCTTTAATTACAAAATCTATTTTTGGTCCATAAAAAGCTGCTTCTCCTTGCTCTTCTTCGAAATCAACACCTAATGTTTGTGCTACTTGACGTAGGTTATTTTCGGCTTTGTTCCACAATACTGAATCACCAGTATATTTCGTGGAATCAGGATCGCGTAAACCAATTCTGACTCGATAATCTAAAATACCTAGGGTGCGTAGAACAACTTTAACGACTTCAATACTAGCTTTAATCTCATTGCCAAGTTGGTTGTCGGTACAGAAAATATGTCCATCATCTTGAGTTAACCCGCGTACCCGAACCAAACCATTTAGTTCACCAGATTGCTCCCAACGATAAACTGTACCGAATTCAGCGAACCGAATTGGTAAATCTCGATAAGAATGAGGTTGCGCATCAAAAAGTTTTATATGCATCGGACAATTCATTGGTTTTAATAGGTAACCATCAATTTCTCCTTCTTTTAAGCGATTGGCAAGTTGAGCGCAGGAACAATTCTCTGCAGCCATCATTTGAATCACGTCATCTTCAATAATAGGTGGATATTGGCTTTCTTGATAATAGGGGAAATGGCCTGACGTACGATAGAGCCCAAGTTTACCTATATGGGGAGTGAATACCTCATGATAACCCTGTTTAGTCAGCTCTTCACTAATAAAATTCTGTAGTTCTTTTCTGATTATTGAGCCGTTAGGTTGCCAAAGAATGAGTCCTTGACCAACACTATCATCAATATGAAATATATTCATATCTTTTCCCAATTTGCGGTGGTCACGTTTTTTTGCTTCTTCCAACAGCTCCAAATATTGATTAAGTTCTTGTTTAGTTGGGTAGGCAGTTCCATAAATTCTCTGGAGTTGTTTATTGTTCTCATTCCCGCGATAATAGGCTCCAGCAATGGAAAGTAACTTAAATGCTTTAACTTGCTTAGTATATTTCACGTGTGTTCCTGCACAGAGGTCTATAAATTCACCATTCTTATAATATGTTATAACTTCATTTTCTGGGATATCTGCAAGACGTTCTAACTTATAGGGTTGATTTTGTTTTTTAAAAAATGTGACCGCTTCCTGACGATCAACTTCTATACGAACAAATGGTTGATTTTCTTTGATTATCATTTTCATTTCGGATTCGATATTAATCAAATCATCAGCGGTCAAATTATGATCAAGATCTATATCATAGTAGAATCCATTAAATGTCGGAGGGCCGATATCTAATTTAGTATCAGGCCAGATTCGTTTTATTGCGGCAGCCATAATGTGAGCTGCAGAATGGCGAATTTCTTCTAAAGGTGTCATTGATTTCATATTTGTTTTAAGTTTTTAATACCCTCACCAAGGCTTAAAACAGCGTTCGGATTTGGCTAAAAATTGAGAAATATACAGTTATGCTTTACTTTTCGTAAAACCAAGCGTCTACCCGCTCAGTTTAAGTCGTAGTATTTGTATTATCCAGACTAAGGATAGGGATTAAACCTTTTAGTTTAAGATCAGCAATTCTAAAGTCAACTAGGTAAAATTGAGATGAATTTATTTTAAAGTGGTACAAGTTTATAAGTGTCTTTCCCATCATGAACTTGCCACCCTTCAGCTTGAATTTCATCACGAAACTTATCTGCTTTGATAAAATCCTTACTATTTTTAGCTAACCAACGTTCTTCAGCAAGTTTGCGTATTTCATTTGGTACTAAAACGGTTTTTTGTTCTTTACTAAAAGGATCTAAACCAAGGGCATAAGTAATATGTGCAAGAGCTTTCAGGTTGGATGTAATTTCATTGGTCGTTAAATTTGCAGAACTTATTTTATTTAAAGCGCTAAAGATATTACCTAAACAAGCTGGTGTATTGAGGTCATTAATAAGAGCTTCCCATGCTTTATCTAAGTATCCCCAATCATCAGTAGAAGTTTCTAGTTGAAGAGAGATGAAATCTTCTTTGATCATTTTAATATTGCTCAACATTTCATATATAAAAGTTTCCAATTTATTGATAGCACTTTGTGCAGCATCTATTCCATTAAATGTAAAATTAAGTGGTTGGCGATAATGGCCAGAAATTAGAAGATACCGTAGTGCCATAGCTGTATAACCCTTAAGTTTGATTTCTTCCAATGTGTACATATTTCCTAGACTTTTACTCATTTTTTTTCCATCAACTATTAAATGAGCACTATGAAACCAGTGTTTGGAAAATGGTTTTATACCAGTTGCCATTTCACTTTGTGCAATTTCATTCTCATGATGCGGGAAACAAAGATCAATTCCTCCTCCATGCAAGTCAAAGCTTTCTCCGAGATACTCCATGCTCATAGCTGAGCATTCAAGATGCCATCCTGGTCGACCTTCTCCCCATGGACTTACCCAATAATTATTGCCATCATTTGCCTTACGGGCCTTCCACAGAGAAAAATCAGCAACAGTTTCCTTTTCGTATTCATCTGCTAAATTCTGATGGTTATCGTTTGCGTCAGTTTGAGTTTTTAGCTCTACACGATCTAGTTGAGTTAGTTTTCCATAATCGGGGAATGTGCTAATTTTAAAGTATATTGATCCATCTTTTGCTTGATATGCGCACCCTTTATTTAGGAGGGTACTGATAAGTTTTATTTGTTGAGGTATATGTTCCGATGCTTTAGGTTCTTTATGCGGAGGGAGCATGTTAAGTTCCTGACAATCAGCATGAAAAATATCTGTCCATTTTTCAGTTATTTTTTTTAATGATTTTCCTTTCGACTCACTTTGCCTAATAGTCTTATCATCGACATCAGTAATATTACGGATATGATAAGGGTTCAAGCCGCTTATTTTTAATATTCGTCTTAATACATCTTGGAGGGTAAAAGTTCGGAAATTCCCAATGTGAGCAGGCCCATATACGGTGAGACCACAACAATAGAATCGAAATCTCTTTTCATCTGTAGGTGCAATACGTTTAACCTTACGGGTCATTGTATCATAAAGCTTTATTTCCATGATAGTTAATTATTACTTTAATTATGGAGGTTTACAAAGAAAAGCTTGAAATGATTATATCTAATAAATTTTTCTGGCTTCTGCTTCATATAAAATTATTTTAATAATATATGAGAAAAGATGAAAAATTCAAGTTAGAGAGAAGACCTCGCCGTTTGCGAAAATCTCCAGCCATTCGGTCCTTAGTACAGGAAACAGAGATTGATGTTCAGGATCTAGTTATGCCCTTCTTTGTTATTGATGGTGGTGGTCAACCTGAGATTATTGAATCTATGCCCGGTCAGTGTCGATTGGGAATATCGCACCTCCAAAATAAATGCGAAGAGGTCTTCGGTCTTGGCATACAAGCCATTGCTCTTTTTCCTGTCTTGAATCCTTCACTTAAGAATGGAGAAGGATCTGATGCGTTAAGTGAAAATACTCTGATATTACGCGCTATAAAAGCGGTTAAAGAAGCTGTACCGGAATTGATGGTAATTACAGATATAGCACTGGACCCGTATACGAACCATGGACATGATGGTGTTTTAAATACTGAAAAAACTGATGTCGATAACGATCGAACATTGGGTTTTCTTGCACAAATGGCGATCCTCAATGCTGAAGCCGGGGTTGATTTTGTAGCACCTTCTGATATGATGGACGGGCGAGTGGCTGTTATCCGTTCTTCACTCGATGAGGCAGGGTATGAAGATACAGGTATTCTGTCTTATTCAGCAAAATTTGCTTCGGCCTATTATGGCCCCTTTCGAGAAGCTATTGGTAGTTCATTACCTACGTGTAAACAGCTTTTCGATAAACAAACCTATCAATTAAACCCTGCCAATCGGCGAGAAGCAAGAATGGAGAGCTTGCTCGATGAAGAGGAAGGTGCAGATATTCTTATGGTGAAACCAGCAGGACCCTACCTAGATATAATTCGTGAATTGCGTAATAATACAGATTTACCTATTGCCTCCTTTCAGGTATCTGGCGAATATGCACAGATCTATGCCGCCGCAAAAGTAGGGTGGTTAGATTTAAACAAGACTAGAGATGAATCTTTAATTGCAATTAAGCGAGCAGGTAGTGATATGATTTTCACTTATTTTGCAGCAGAAGTGGCAAGAGACCTAAAACGTAACAGGTGAAAGCTTTAAGGTTTATAAGAGTAATTGATAGATAGGCTTTAAAATATCATTTTTTACGGGGACGTCCACGACGAGGTTTTTCGATAATTGGTTCCTCACCCTCTATTACATCTTCATTCTCATTAGTGTCATCATCCCACTTCATTGTCTCATCTTCTTCGATTTTTTCTTCAATTACATCAATATCTGGGAATTCTTCGAGTTCTTTTTTTTGAGTCGTTTCTGAATCATCACCAACATCTAACTCAAATCCATCTGGTACATATTCAAGGATAGCTGTAATTTCGTTAAAGAAGTGAACTGCACGACCTTCAAAATAATCATTATTCTGGCGTGCGTTAATCTCTTCCTCCAACTCATCGATTGTTAAGTTTTCATCGAATTCAATAAGATCATTTAATAATTTAACACGGGATTTTGTTATTTGATCAAGAAAGTCAGCGTATGGACCTTTTTCTTCATCCATTATCTCAGGTAGAGCGAAAAGTTGTTCTTCACTTTCCAAAAGAGAATCGCGCACCCGTACCAGACGTATAAGACTATTTTTTTGTTCTTTTTCAATGCGAAACTTAAAAAAGGCTTCATTAATTATTTCAGGATCAAATCCATAGTCCTTTAAGGATTCGCATAAATCAATTATATGATTAATTTGATTAGGATCGATGACTGAAAGTCCATCCATATCCCAATGAATCGCATTACTTATTTTCTCTACCCACCAATTCATATCATCACCAAGGCGGATAATACACCATTCTAGTTGTGAACTTGATTTGACCATATCAATAAGATTAAACTTTTACTGCTTGCTGTTCTATATAAATCAACTGAATAACTAATGATTATTTTTTTTAAAGTATAAATTTTAAAAAAATAATATAATTTAAAGATTTTAAAAGTGTTCAATCGCTGCTTGCCCTTTCAGTTTGAATTAATCAAATTTTTATAAATGGGATTATTCTATGAAAAGCTAGTTAAACCAATTCTATTTACTCAGGAACCAGAAGTAGCTCATGAAGTTGTTTGCACCATACTTCGATGGTTGAGTAACGCACCTTTATTCTGTTCTTTATTAGCGCATTATAATCAATTTTCAGACCATCAGGATGTTGAAGTATTTGGATTAAAATTCCCGAATATAGTGGGATTAGCTGCCGGTATGGACAAAAATGCTCAATTTTGGCCAGTAATGGGAGCATTAGGTTTTGGGTTTGTCGAGGTAGGAACCGTTACATATCAACGCCAAGAGGGGAATCTTAGACCTAGAGTTTTTCGCTATCCCGAACAAAAAGCACTCGTTAATCGTTTAGGTTTCAATAATGAAGGTGCTGAAATTATTGCAAAGCGATTAGAAGCAAATAGTCATCAAAAGAGAATTACACCTCTCGGTATTAATATTGGCAAATCAAAAATAACACCACTGAAAAACGCAACTAAAGATTATCTAGCATCATTTCATCTTCTTGCTGATTATGCTGATTATTTTGCGATTAATGTTAGTAGTCCTAATACACCTGGACTTCGAACACTCCAGGAACCTGATATGTTATCGGTTCTCTTAAGCACTTTACGTGAGGCAAACTTAACCCGTGCCAAAACACGAAATATACCCCCAATTCCTATGTTAATTAAAATAGCACCTGATTTATCTTTTTCTCAAATTGATTCAATTTTAGAAATTGTCTGTGAATTTAAGATCGATGGTATAATTGCAGCCAATACGTCAATAGAGCGTCCGGAGATTATGACTGGGATTAATGAAGCAGGTGGACTAAGTGGCGAACCTATACATAAACGTTCTCTGGAAGTAATAAGCTATATTCACCGTTCAACAGAAGGTAATTTACCAATTATTGGGGTAGGAGGGATTACTGATATACGTACCGCTGAAGAGACTATAACTGCTGGGGCGTCGCTAATTCAGTTATACACAGGAATGATCTATAAAGGGCCTTTTTTAGCAAAAACCATTGCTAAATCCTTATCTTCTTTTCCCTGATAATATGGTTAGAGTGAGGTTATAGATTAATATTTTTATAATGGTGCTCAGGAGGGGACTCGAACCCCTACACCTTTCGGCATACGCCCCTCAAGCGTACGTGTCTACCAATTCCACCACCTGAGCTATTTAAAACAAGATTTAAGTGATATATAAGTGAGTAAAAATGAATCAATATTATATTTTCATAAATTGTGAATTAAATATTTTTAATTAATAATTAATTGGCTTATTTGATGGCTTCTGCAGGAATAAATAATTTACTTTTACTATGCTTGCCTATGATGGAATATTATGCTGTCTTAATAACCCTACTACCATTAGCCCCACTCAAAAATGGAAGAGAAATCAGAGCACGGTATCACCCAAGGTAATAACCAACCTTTGGACTTAAGTGAATTATCAGGGATAACTATGGGGCCAGTTTGGAGTGAATCAGAAAGCTCTACAACTAAGGATAAATTTAATAAAAAAACAGAAAATAAAGCCCCTTTATCAGTTTCGAGGAGAATTATTCGCCGTGACCGTAGACCAAACGTAGTTCGAGGGGGCGAAAAACGTGCGGAGAGTAGACCACAATTTCAACCAACTGTAGATGCAATCTTTTATCCGGAAGATATAGCTTTTAAAACATTGATAAAAGCAATTCGTACATCTAATAAAACTTATGAGTTATTTGATATCACCCGGCTTTTTCTCGCTAAGTTTGATCGTTTTATTACAATGGTCAGACCTGCAGTTATAAAAGATAAGAATTCAGAACGTTTATATATAGCTTTAGCTGATGGGTGTCCATTTGAAAGTAAAGAGAAAGCATTTGATTACTCTATTGAAAATTACATTGATGAATATTTTAACATAGAGACAGAGACAATAGATCCACCTAAAGGTAATTTTACTATGGTCAATCGTTGTTCTTTTACAGGGGAATTACTAGGGCCACCAAATTATCATCGGTATCAAGAATTGATTGTACAACACCACGCTATTCGTCTACCAAATATACCTTATGATTCTTTTGTTTCAGGAATTGAAACATTAAAGGAACAGAAAGTTATTGAAGAATGGCTTATTAAGATGACGAAACAAACGAACTATATATTGAAGAATGCTGATAATTCGGGTGAATCATTAATATTTGATAATTTAAAAAGTGCATCAAAATATTTGTACGATAATAAAATTAATAAAATTGTAAAACCAGTTTCTTCAATGCGTATATCTGGAAAATTACTATCGTCTATGCCAACTCAAAGTATGATTCGACGTTCAATTGAGTTTCATCTTGAAGCTCAGCGACGATTTCCTCTTGAAACGGCTAATCATTTGCGAGGTCGATTGCGGAGATTGAAAATTAATGTTTATAAGAAAGGATCAAGAGGTATTTCCTATATCTGTGCCATTAAGCGTAATTTCCAGATAGAAGGCCAGAATTTTGCGGATTCTATTCAAACTTTAATAAATTTTATAGTGAAAACACCTCATGTCAAAATCTCTGATTTAGAGGGATCATTTCTACAAATTAATAAAAGAGAATTGACTAATCAGGATTCTCAAAATGATGAAAGAATTCATAGTGAATCTGTTGACCTCCCGTCTGAAGTCAAAAAAAGATTACACCTTATGCGCCAGGATTTATTCTGGCTAATATCAGAAGGATACGTTGTTGAGTATGAAGATGGCAGCCTTTATGCTTCCCCTCCACGGTCAAATATAAATGATTTATCACGGTCTGTAACTGGTGATACAGCTGAGTTAAAAATAAAAGAAAGCTCCTTTAATTCACCCTCAGAAGTAGCTCTGTCATCAAATCGGATCAAGACAAATAGTGAATTGAAAGCCATTGATAAAAGTAAAGATTAGAGACTTAAAGTCGTTCAACTAGAGAATGGAAATTCAGATAAGTTTACTTGAAGCTTCACTTACAATTGGGTATTTTGCCTAATAGCTGTTGTTCAAAATATTGCCATGGGCACTAATCAAGTTAGCAGCATATTTTTTCCCATTTGCAAGATCGTCAAACAATCCTTCAAGTTGCGCTTCATAACATTTACTGAGAATAAGCCCAAAGGATTTACCGGGTTTTACCCCAATATCAATAAGATGACGGCCAAGGATTAATGGCTCTGGAGGAGAATCTTTTACATTCAATACCTTGGCACGTCTTAATAACCAATTAATCCCTTCTGGATTATATGATCTACATGATTTCCCTTGTTCATCAGCACTTACGACCCGCATTAACCTATCGATTCTCTTTACATCGTCTGCTAGGCGACGTATGTCAGAATCGCCTGCATTGGATTGAAAGAATTCTATTGGCTTCATATGATTGGAGACAAGAGTTACAACAGAATTAATAAGTCCCTCTTGATCTGTCATGCGTTCTAAATAGTATCGTGTAAGCGCTTTACCCAAATATTCATGTCTGGGAAATCGTATACAGCCATCTTCCAATTTTGTTGTAACTGGTTTGCCAATATCGTGACATAACACAGCAAACCCAACAACAAGATCCTCCTCAAAATCATTGAGGCGTTCTTTAGCAAATACATCCATGCAGTGCATCGTATGTGTCCAGACATCGACTTCCGGTTGAAAACTATTATCTTGTATACAACCAATCATAGCAAAAAGTTCAGGATAGTAACGAATCCACCCACAATTTCGAAGAAACTCTAATCCTAACGATGGGGTTACACCTTTTGTGAGTAGTTTTTTCCATTCTTCAAATATTCGTTCTTTCGGTAAAGTTTCCGGGGAAATATCTTTACAAAGTTCAATTGTTTCAGGAGCTACTTTTAAATTAAAGCGAGCAGAAAATTGCATCGCTCGTAGAACACGAAGTGGATCTTCAGAAAATTGTGACCCCGTATGTCTTAATATTCTTTTTTGTAAATCTTTACAACCAAGAAAAGGATCAATTAATTCTCCTGAAAGAGGATTGTAGAGTATTGAATTTATGGTGAAATCACGCCTTGATGCCGCAGTTTTCGGAGATAGATAAGGATTCCCCTTAACTGTAAACCCTCTATGGCCTGATCCTGTTTTTGATTCTAGCCGGGGAAGTGATATGTCGATATTGGCTTCAAGAATTTTGTAAACACCGAAAGATTTTCCAACTTCTACCAAAGTGAAATTATCCTGAAGAATATTTTCTAACGTTTCTCTATTTAATCCGTATACCTCGATATCAATATCTTTACTTGGGAGACCTAATAGAGCATCACGCACACAACCACCAACCAAGAAAGGTTGTCCTGAGGCATTGGCAACTAATTCAAAAATCTTTTTACAATGCTTGTATACTTCATTCGGGAGAGATAGAGCAAGGTTGTTTTGTTGATTCACTGGCCATGTTTTACTTTATGTGAAAAAGGCATCTTCTAGCATGTGGCATAAACAATGATAAATAGGCAAGTGGAATTCTTGTACATTTTCTACTTTTGAGGCAGGAGCACGGATACATACATCAACATTGCTAAAAAGTTGTCCTCCACTATCTCCAGTTAATCCAATGGTCTTAAGTCCTTTTGCACGTGCAACAAATGTTGCATAAAGTACATTTTTAGAATTACCTGAAGTACTGATTCCAAAAAGTGAATCCCCAGGTACTCCTAAGGCCCATGTTAGTTGGGCGAAATTGTAGTAAGGATCGCAATCATTGTTAAATGCACTATTAAAAGCATTAAAACCCGTTAAAGGAATTGTTGGTAATGCGCCCTGTAATTTATCTGAAAGATTTGTTCCTAATTTTCTTTTCCACATATCATCAACAGGTCTTGGACAGGTGAATCCCTTTAGGAGTTCACCTGCCATATGATCACTATCTGCAGCACTGCCCCCATTTCCACATATAAGTAGTTTTCCGCCATTGGCATAAACTTCATGTAATACATCAAAAGCTTGCCGTATTTCATCTTGGCAAGAACTCAGGTTAGGAAAAGATTCTATAAGGGCATTTAAACGATTATTCATCAAACTACTATCAATGTTAAATATACCTTGAAGGCAATCGAAATTGAATGTCCATCTTGTAGTGATTACGGATATTATTCGTCTGAATATTATAATTATTTTTAAAAAGGTGAAATGGATAATTTAGACGAACAGTATAAAATATACTAATTAAAAGAGATTAGATCATTACCTATTTACTTCATTTTTGAATATATTTTGTAATTTTAAGTTTTAAAATATGGATATGATTTAGCCTTAGGTGGTAGGCCATAAATATTGGTAGTCGACAATTATAATTATTGACTCAAATATTTTAGCATGAGTTTAAGTGAATGGTTGCTGCAGCTTTTCTATCAGATGTATAATTGGAATGCAGTTATGATAAGAAATAAAGGACATTAGGTATAAATATGAGTCAGAATATTTATATTATGGATATGACCTATTATCTTTTATATAATTCTATTATAACTTGTGAATATTTTACTATTCGTATTCATGGCTAAAAATTCCGTAAATATTTTATTTGTAGTAAGTGCAACTGTAGGATCACGAGTTTTAGGTTTATTGCGCGATATATTGATTTTTGCATCATTTGGTACATCAGCCCTAAATTCGGCATTCATACTTGCGTTTACATTACCTAATTTATTTCGCCGTTTATTAGGTGAAGGAGCTTTAAATGCGGCCTTATTACCAACTTTTACGGAAGAATTAGAAGAAAATGGGAAAAAAAGTGCATTTATATTTCTTAATCAAGTGATAACACGGGTATTAATCATTCTTCTCATTATTATTTCAACACTGGGACTTACTCTTTTTGCCGTAGGATTTGTACCTGGACTCAATGATCGTTGGTACTTGGGGATTGAATTAGGTATAGTTTTGTTGCCTTACCTCGTATTGGTTTGTTTAGCAGCTATTATACATACGAGTTTGAATGTATTAAAACGATTTACTTTAGCTGCTTTATCACCAATTTGGCTCAATCTTTCCATGATTATTTCCTTAGGTATATTTGGGGTTTATTTGGCAGAATCTTCAATTGAGAAAATAACTTATTTATGTAGTGGAGTTATTATAGGAGGTATAATCCAACTTGTTTTACCAGCGATTTTACTGAATCGAAATGGTTGGTATCCCAAAATGAATCTTGATCGAACAAAGAGAATAAATGAACTCACTTCACTATACATGCCTGGACTCGCTGGGGCTGCAATTTATCAAATAAATATTGTTGTAACACGTTTTCTTGCGTTTCACTTAGATGATACAGCAGTAGCGATTCTCTACTTGGGAAATCGGTTACTTGAACTTCCTTTAGGAGTATTTGCTGTTGCTATAACAACAGTAATATTTCCATCTTTATCGAAATCTGCCGTACGTAATAATTTTAAAGAATTTAATCTTTTATTTCATCAAGGGGTAAGGATGATAATTGCCATTACAGTTCCAGCAGCAACTGGGTTAATTATACTACGTGAACCGATTCTTACTCTCCTTTTTGAGTGGGGAATGTTTGAGTCATATGACGTTAAGCAAACAATGCCTATAGTTTCTATCTTGGCTATTGCACTACCATTCTATGCAATCGGAGCATTTACCACACGTGGATTTTATGCTCTGAAAGACACAACGACTCCATATCGACTGGCAAAAATAAACTTTATCGTTAATTTATTCTTTAGTATAACCCTTATGTCCTTTTTAGGTTTAATTGGCTTAGCTATTGCTAATGTGTTAGCGTCAGTAATTCACACTTTTTCTCTTTATTGGATAATAGGGAAAAAGATACCGTCATTAAATTTTGGTAATATCACATTATCTGTTATAAAAATAATCTTCGCTAGTTTTATTATGGGGTACTCAGTAGGATTGATATGGAGTGGGGTGAACGACAAGGGATTAGATCCAAAATTGGCTGCAATGATTGGAGTATTTATTCTTATTCCGAGCGCGGTAATATTTTACTTTATTTTACTTTGGGCTACACGATTCGATGAATTGAAAGAATTATGGGCATTTATAGTTAATGTATTAAAAAGGGAAAAACTTAAAGAGGGTAATTAGGCCATAGTTCAATAGAGAACCATATTTATGTCCTTGTAGTTAAAATATTTACCTTATTAATGTCTGGTTATAATTTTAGAAAAGTGTCATATTTAACATGAGATTACCTATAAATGGTTTTTTATTAGGTCTATTAATTTCTATTGGAGCTGCTTGTATTTTTCCAGAAGTAGGGGCGCACGGAGGGATTTTGAAAAGTGAAGTCACTACCAAGCTTGGAGTAATAGCTATTTTTTTTCCTTCAAGGAATTTTATTACCCACCGAAAAGTTAAAAAGTGCCATACTTGAATGGCGACTTCACCTATTTATTCAAACATTTAATTTTATTATAGTTCC
>PNEW01000007.1 GCA_002922725.1 Verrucomicrobia bacterium Opi.OSU.00C
GGGTCAAAACGTGACAGAATAATATCCAATGAAGAATTATCTTCTAATTTGCCTGATATTTGTCGGAAGCGGCAGGCATTCCATAGTTTATTACAAAAGTTACGCCCTTGTTCTACTCGTTCATCACTGAAGAGGATGTCCTGTCCTTTTGGTGCAACGCTCATGATACCGAACCTCAAACCATCAGCACCATATTTTTCAATCAAATCGAGAGGATCGGGCGAATTACCTAATGACTTCGACATTTTTTTCCCTTTAAGATCACGTATCATTCCTGTGAAATAGACATTCCGGAAAGGGATTCGCTCCTTAATCTCTTTTGTTGCAAGTTTTTTCTTTTCAGGCCCCATGAATTCAAGCCCCGCCATAATCATTCGGGCGACCCAAAAAAAAGATAATGTCCGGTGCAGTAACGAGATCGTTAGTAGGGTAAAAAAAAGTTAAGATCCTTATTTTCTTTATTAGCTAAATTCAGCCACCCCATCGTTGCAAATGGCCACAGCCAAGATGAAGCCCAAGTATCTAGTACATCTTCTTCTTGATCCCAATTATCTGGATCAGCAGGTCCATTAACGGAAATATGCCAGTTTTCCTTATTATTACGATCCTCACCTTTCTTGTACCAGACTGGGATACGATGTCCCCACCATAGTTGTCGTGAAATGCACCAGTCTCTAATATTATTCAGCCAATGAAGATAGACTTTTTCCCATCGCGGGGGATAAAAGTGGATATCCCCATTCTCTATAGCCAATTTAGCTTCCTCAACTTTGGGATATCGCATCCACCATTGATCTGAAATACGCGGTTCTATAGGAACGTCTGCTCTCTCAGAGAAACCTACATTATGTTCATAATCCTCAGCACCAACGAAAAGACCTAACCCTTTCAACTTTCCAATCGCAATTTTACGTGCTTCAAAACGATCAATACCACTAAATTCTTCCCCTGCAAGGTCGTTAAGCGTCGCGTCAGGGTTAAAGATATCAATTACTGAAAGATTATGCCGTTGTCCAATTTGAAAATCCACTTCATCATGTGCCGGGGTAACTTTCAATACACCCGTACCAAACTCACGATCAACCACGTCATCTCCAATAATTGGTAGTTCGGAACGAGGGAAAGGACGCCAAACATGCTTACCGATGAAATGGTTAAACCGTGAGTCATCAGGATGAACGGCAACAGCGGTATCACCCATGAGCGTTTCAGGACGGGTAGTAGATATTTCAAGGTATTGGCCTGGATCTTCAACGAGTTCATAATGTATCTTGTAGAGAAAACTCTTTTGAGGTCTCATGATGACCTCTTCATCACTTAAAGCAGTAAGACTCACCGGACACCATTTACTCATATATTTACCGCGGTAAATGTAGCCTCTCTCATATAGTTGGACAAAAGCCGTTAAAACAGCCTTCACGTATTCTTCATCCATCGTAAAGATAGTGCGTCTCCAGTCACAAGAAGCGCCCAACTTCTTTAGCTGATTAAGGATGATATTACGATGATCATCGCTCCATTGCCAAGCACGCTTGAGAAAAGCCTCTCGCCCTAAATCATAACGGGTTTTACCCTCCTTTCTCAATTCTCTTTCAATTCGGGCATGTGTTGCAATACCTGCATGATCAGTTCCCGGTAACCACAAAGCCTCTTTACCTTGCTGACGCGCGTGCCGTACAAGAATATCCTGGATTGTATTATTTAAAACATGCCCCATAGTCAGGACTCCAGTGACATTAGGTGGAGGTATTACAATCGTAAATGCCTCCTTATTATCATTAGTTAAAGCTCCAAATGCACCTTCATTAAGCCATGCTTGGTACCATTTAGGTTCAACCAATTTGGGGTCATAGGCCTTTGCAATTTCAGACATAGAAAATTTTATACTTAAGGATATCAGCGAATGAGGTTATCATTGGGTGTCAAAAGAAAAAACTGAATTGGTTTTATTCTTAAATAAAGGAAATCTCTAATATGATGCCAATTTATAATACCTTATTTAACTTTAATAATTAGTTGTTAGGAAGCGATTTTTCCCCTAGATGATAATTATTCATGAAAGATCCCTTATATAGGCATATCATTCAACATGCCAAACAAAACCTAAAACATCCAGATAACATAGGTAAAGATAACTTACTTGATCACTACAAATCGTATTTGCGCCTTGAGGAAGATATGATTCTGCATAATCATCGAAATGAGGAAAGTGGATTACACACTGCTAAGTCACGTTCAATTGTAATCGATCTCTTAATTGAGGATTTATTCCATCAAGCCTTAGGGTCTTATACTTTAGATTATGGCAAACCACCCTGCCCAATAGCCATTTTAGCACTCGGTGGTTACGGTCGCGCTGAATTGTGTCCATATAGCGATATCGATATCATGTTTCTCTATCCAAACAGGGTACGCTCGCATAAATTATCCCTATTCCAAAAATCAATGGCCGAACCGATTCTCTACCCCTTATGGGACCTCGGACTGAAAGTAGGACATTCTACACGTACAATAAAAGATACTATTAAGGAAGCAAAACTCAATGTAGAAACCAAGAACTCTCAGTTAGAGGCTAGATTAATTATTGGTGAGGATCGACTGTTCAACAAGTTTACCCGGTCATATATAAATTATTACCGCAAAGATTCACCACAAACTTATATTCAAACTCGTCTTAAGAAACAGGAAGAACGTCGTAGCCGTTATGGGAATACTGTTTTTATGCAAGAACCAGATATAAAAAATGGTGTTGGTGGTTTGCGCGATTATCAAAATATTCTGTGGATGTCATCTACTAAATTAGGTTTAGAAAACATTGAAAAACTATATTCAAAAAACTACCTAAATAAAACTGAATATAAAAACTTTACCAACGGTTATAGCTTTTTACTCAGAGTTCGAAACGAATTGCATTTTCAAAGCAATAGAAACACCGATTTACTTGATTTGGAAAAACAGCCCCTCGTCGCGTTGAATCTTGGTTATAAACAAAACGATATCTTTAAACGCGTGGAGGCCTTTATGAAAGATTACTATCGCCATGCCCAGAATATTTACCTTACCACAAAAGTAATAGAAAAACGATTAGATTTAGCACAAAACCATAAGGTAAGCTTCAAATCATTGATTGAGGCTTATCAGTACTCACCGAAAAAACAGATTGATGGGTTCACCCTTCGCGGAAAGACGATCTCCTTTGGATCAGAAACTGTCTTCGAGGAAGATCCTGAGCGATTAATAAGGATTTTTCGTCATAGTCAGCAATTTCATGCTACTCTGGACTTTGACCTCGAAAATCTTATTCGCAAATCCTTACATTTAATAAACGAAAAAATTGTTGATTCTCGCTCTGCTAATCGCAGTTTCAGGTCTATATTGCAGAGTTTAGGTGAAGTATTTCCTACTTTAAGTAAAATGCATGAATTGGGTGTATTAGAGTGTTTTATACCTGAATTCTCTGGCCTTACCTGCCTAGTACAGCACGAATACTATCATCGTTACACTGCTGATATACATACCCTCAATACAATCAATGAGCTCGATCAGGTATTCAAAAATGAATCGAAAATTGTAAGTAAATATCACTATCAGCTACATGAAACAGATACACCTGGCCTCCTTTACCTCATCCTCTTTCTTCATGATATAGGAAAAAGCAGTGGCATACCTGGTCATGCTATCCGCAGTGCAGAGATGGCAACTGATATACTCGATCGTATGGATATTAGTCCAAAACATAAAGATATAACTTTGTTCATTATCACAAATCATTTGGAAATGGGGCGCTATTCACAACATTTCGACACTGAAGACCCTCAAACTGCGGAAACTTTTGCGAAAAAGATAGAGGACCTAGATCGGTTACGCTATCTCTACGTGCATACATTCTGTGACGCACGTGGGACATCAATCAACTTGTGGAACAGTTACAAGGACATGTTGCATACCGAGCTTCTAGAAAATACTATTAATATCCTAGATGACAAACTAACTGATAATTCAAATATAGATTTGAATAAAGAGTCAGCGGAACAAGATTCAATAAGAAAACTTTATCCAGAAATCTCCAACGAAGAGATCACAGCCCACTATAAACTCCTACCAGATCAATACTTTCAAAACAATAGTAAGCTAGATGTCGGTCTCCATTTAAAAATGATTAACAGACTTCTAAAGCATATTTCGTTATCAGATTCTGAAGACTCCCTGATCCCTATCATTGAATGGCATGATGACGTTGATTTAAGTATGTCTATTGTACATATTGTTACCTGGGATCGTGCCGGGCTTTTTTATAAATTAGCTGGGGCTTTTAGTGTAGCTGGTTTGAATATTTTAAGCAGTAAGGCAATTTCCCGCGAAGATCATATATTAATTGATACTTTTTATGTATGCGAGCCCAACGGTGGTATTGTCCAAAATAAGGACATTAAATTAAAGTTTGAAAAATGTCTAAAAGAAATACTCATTCAAGATAAGGATTTGATGCCTAGTATTCGCAATCAAGGCAAAAAATATATTAAATCTCCATACTTAAAGAACAAGAAGAAACTAGAACTCTCATTACCGTCGAGTATAAATGTTTATCATGAAACTTCACTCCAAAAAAACAATTATCGAAATTAATACCATTGATCAAATAGGTCTCCTCTATCGTATTGCAAAAAAGATATTTGAATATGGGTTTGATATTACTTTCGCTCGAATTTCGACAGAAGGTGATATCGCCATAGATACTTTTTATATTGAATACACTAATCAAGATCATCCCAGGGATACCGCTTATTTACTGGGTTTGAGAGAGTCACTAAACAATACCATATCTCTTGGCATAAAAAAGTAAGAACTTTTTTAAAAGGTTATCATTCTAGTAAAAAATACAGCTTGTCATGAAAAGAGTTGAAGAAAGCCTTACCGCAATTGACTCCCTTTATCGCATTAGCAGCCTTGTCAGTAAAACGGACGACCCACAAGAGGCACTTGAATTAATTATGGACGAAGTCGTTAAAGTTCTCGGTGCTACCAGTGCATCCATTGCCCTTATTAATCCGGATAAGAATAGTTTGGAAATTGAAGTTTACCGTGGTCTCCCATCGTTCTCACAAGAACTTCAGTTGCAACTCGGTCAAGGAATCACGGGGTGGGTAGCATTGCACGGAACTCCCCTTCTGGTCAAAGATGTAAGGAAAGATGCACGTTATATTCCAGTGCAAGATACAATATGTTCTGAAATGGCTGTACCGATGATAGAACAAGGGAGTGTAATTGGTGTCGTAAATGTTGATAGTGAAAAACTCAATGCTTTTAACGAAGATGATTTAAAATTACTCACTTTGCTTACCGATGATGCCACACGGGTAGTTAGCAAACTCTGGCTAATTAGACAACTGACACGTAAAGCGAACCAACTTGAATCTCTCATTTCTATGGGTCAAAAGCTAGTTTCCAAATTGGAACTAGGAGACCTATTAGATAATATTACAAATGAAGCTCTAAATATCACCAATTGCAAAGCTTGTGCCCTCTTCATGTTGAGTAAAGACAGGAGGATTCTCACTCTTCGTTCTATGGCTGGGGTCTCCACGAATCCAGATTACGAAGAGAGCTTGAACCTTGAAGACAGTGCAATCGGAACCGTAATAACCCATAAAAAGCAAGTTGAAGTAGTTAACCTGGGCAAGACTGAAGAGTTTCACTTTATTCCTCTTGCTCAAAAAGAAGGATTAATCTCAATGCTTTCTTCACCAATAATATATGAAAATAAAGTAATTGGTGTCCTTAATGTCTATACTGATCATCCCCATCGTTTTAATGATGATGAAAAAAAGACATTTATTACACACGCAAGTCTAAGTGCTGTAGCTATTCAAAATTCCCGTTTATATTCTCGTATTTTCAGCAGCGAAGATCTCTTGCGTAAAAACGAACGCCTAATTACTCTTGGGCTTCTAGCGGCAGAAATAGCTCATGAAATTCGTAATCCCCTTACAGTGATTAAGCTCCTATTTGAATCTCTTAACCTTAACTATGATCCGGAGGATATTCGTCATAAAGACACAGCTATCATTAGTGAAAAACTTTCTCAACTAGATGAAATTGTTACACGTGTCTTGGGCTTTTCAAAATCTCATCATGGGCTTCATTCAAAGATCAATATGAAAGAGATCATTCAAGACACTCTCCATCTGCTAAGGCTTAAGCTTCACCAAAATAAAATTAATCTAAATTTCTCAACAGAAGATAATCCACTTATTATAGAAGGCAATAAAGGTCAGCTTCAACAAGTAATTTTGAACCTCATTATTAATGCTACCGAAGCTATGCCAGAAGGTGGTGAAATTAAAATAAATTTGTTTCTCGAAACCCATGAAGACCTTGATGTTTCTGTTATTGAAATCACTGATACGGGAACCGGAATCCCTCTCGAGTTACAAGATACAGTGTTTGAATCTTTCCTCAGTGGGCGCAGTGGAGGATCAGGGTTGGGTCTTTCCATTGTGAAGCGTATATTGCGAACCCACCACGGGGATATAAAATTGATAAAAAACTCCACTTCGGGAACAACAATGAAACTTTGGCTGCCATTGGTCTTGGAAGATCGATAAAATAAAAATGTTAAATTATATCTCTCAAGAAATCTTCTAACAAATTGGTAAATAATACTGGTGATTCAAGGTGTACAGCATGACCAACTTTTGGAATTGATACATGATGAGTTAAATCTGATTCCTTTTGCATTAGTTTGGCGAAACGGGCAAACTTTGAATCTAGTTCACCAGTGACCAGGAGTTGACGGCAGTTAATCGACCTTAGTTTGTCCCATACTGGATTCATCATACCCGTCCCAAACCCTCGTAAACTATTTGCTAACCCAATGGGACGGTTCATTCGACGCCTTTCTTTGATTGCTTTTTGGTGTTTTTCAGGAATCAAATTCTGAGTAGTAATAACAGGTCTGCATTCCCATTTATTTGCAAAAGCTTCAATTCCAAATTTAATAATTTCATCGGCCAGCGCATAATCGGCCCGACGACGGTCTTCTTTTTCTCGTTCATCATATATCCCTGGGGTTGTTCCAATTAAAACCAAGGCACGAACAGATTTAGGTCTAGCAATCGCATAATGCAAGGCCACTCTCCCTCCCATCGAATATCCTATAATAATAGGTTTAATAATTTTATAATGCTCTAGCATCTTTTCTAAAGAATCTATAATCGCATTAATTTTGTATTCATCTAATGCACATGGGGCATCAGTCTCACCATGACCAATAAAATCAGGGGCATACCAAGCATACTTCTTACTTTTGTTTTCAGCAATAACTTTAAAATCCAAGCCACTACCGGAAAAACCATGAAGAGCAACAATCACATCACCTTGAGCTTCCTGTGGGGGCCAGTGAGAAACATGATACGTAAGATTGCGAAGACAATATCTGAGTGATTGAAGAGGCACAAGAAGACGAAAAGGAGGGGTTAAGTTTCCTTAATTGATGCTTTCACAATTTTCTTATCTTCTTCGGGACGGTCATCGCCATCAGTCTTTGAATGTTCAATTTCTTCAATCACCTCATACCCTAAAACTACTTCCCCAAAAATAGTGTGCTTCATATGTAACCAAGGAGCTGGAGCTGTAGTAATAAAAAACTGGCTTCCATTGGAATTAGGACCTGCATTTGCCATTGCAAGTAATCCTTTGCGATCAAATGTAATATCCATGCTACCTTCATCTACAAAAGATTCTCCCCAAATCGATTCACCACCCCTACCTGTTCCTGTCGGGTCTCCTCCCTGGATCATAAATTTTTTGATGACTCTATGGAAAATGACATTGTCATAATACCCATTATTAATATGTCCCACATAATTCTCACAAGCCTTTGGGGCGATATCAGGCATTAATTTAATTTCGAACGTCCCTTCATTTGTTTCAATTACTGCAATTGTATTTGGCATGGATTAGTTCCTACTTAATTTATTCTTTGATTTGTCGTTGAGGTTATTCAATAGTTAAAATATCTGAAGGAAACGGAAATAATATTATATTGGAATTAATAATCTTTAAAGAGGCCGGTTAAAAAATATGAAATCCGCAACTGGGGTACCACCTATCAGGTGTTCCTGGATAATACGTTCCAAAACTTTAGGAGTGCATGAATGATACCAGGTACCTTCAGGATAGACAACCGCGATTGGCCCTCCCTCACATATACGTAGACAATTAGCTTTAGTGCGATATACTCCGCCATTGAAGTCTAGCTTGAGTTCACTTAGTCGAATTTTCAGGAATTCCCAGGATTTCAACCCAACCTCTTTATCACAACATTTAGGTTTTGTTTGATCACAACATAAAAAAATGTGGCGTTTATTCTTATCTATTCCGAAGCTAATCGCGAGGTCTTCTAGCCTTTCAATCATAATTTATTTATAAATTATTATTGGTAGGCTTAAAGTAAATAATTAACTTTAAGCATAAATATTTGTCTCCCAACACATAATATTCAACAATCTTTGAGTAATAGATTAAATTTGTTATAAAAATTGAAATTTACAATATCATCTCCTAGTATTTTGCGTTGATTGATATCATCGCCAATGCCACTGAACAACACATACTTCGAAGATTTCAAGCGAATACAAATATCAACCCGAAAAGTTGAATTTAAAACTCCTGTGTATGTTGGTTTTAAAACCGACACGGGTGATTTATTCAAAGGAAGGTGGCTACCAGAGAATAAAGCATACGTTTTTATCCCACCAGGCCTGAAAGGTGATATTGCAATCGAAGGCTTTTATGGGCTTACACAAGAAATACACACTGATAAAACGGTAAAACCAATTTCTTTTTCTGTACATTTAAATCGGAAGCACCTCCAGACCTTTACCTTAAATTGCTATGGTAAATTCTCTTTTAAACTGAATTATTCAAACCGTATACTAAAAAATGGTGAAAATTGCTTAAAAATATCATTAAACAAATTTGGTTTGAGGTCGTTTTTCGCAAATCTCGGTAGGAGTCAATTTTATTTCATCTTTCCTGATTCAATACGTAAATTTCTCAATAAATATATTAACGAAACAGGTAAAAGACGTTTTAAAATATCCAAGATTGAAATTGGAGATTTCGGTTTAATTGATTTCAATTCAACTAAGGTTTTCTTACCTTCGATTTCCTTTCTAGAACAGAAAAGAACCCTTGGTATAAATATTGTTTCTCACTTCAAACACCAAAATGGGATCACTGAGGGCGCCAGGCTCGCTGCAAAAGCAACGCAACATGTAGGTATTGCTACAAACCTAATTGAATTAAAGACCTACTGCGCCTCTCCCTATAATAGGGATATTTTAGCTGGGAAGTTAACGAAAGATAATTCCTATCCAGTAAATATCTTTCATATTGACCCTGGTTCAATGGATAACATTCCACGTGTTCATGGTTCGAGAATTTTTAAGAACAAACTTAATATTGGCTACTGGGCATGGGAGCTAAATGAATTTCCTGATGAATATATCAGGAATTTTGATTTTGTCGAAGAGGTATGGACTCCGTCTGATTTTGCACGTGATGCGATTATGCTTAAATCACCTGTCCCTGTCCTTACGATACCACATCCGATTGAATTCAACTGCGAAGGATATACCGAAAAAAGTGAATTTAATATACCCAAAAATACATTCATTTTCCTCTGCATGTATGATTACGGTTCCAATCAAGATCGTAAAAACCCCCATGCTGCAATCGATTCGTTCCTCAAAGCTTTTTCTAATAATCACTCTACCCATCTTCTTGTTAAAGTTCATAATGCCAAAGATGAATTTCAGGATTATATTAAATTAAAAGAGCACGTATCAACACTTACCAATGTTTCCTTATTAAATGTTACATTGGAACGTAATCAGATCTATGAATTAATAAAACATTGCGATGTTTTGATATCCCTACATCGTTCGGAAGGTTTTGGTTTAGGGTTGGCAGAAGCAATGTACCTTAAAAAACCAGTTGTCAGTACTAACTGGTCAGCACCTGCTGAATTCATTAACATTAATAATGGATGCCCGGTTAACTATAAATTAATAAAACTTGAACACGATGCGGGACATTATAGAGCTGGTCAAGTATGGGCAGATCCAGATACTGATCATGCTTCACATCTTATGAAAAAATTATATGAGGATAAGGATTTTTATCAAAAACTTTCAATCAATGCAGCCCAATCAATTAGAAATAAATTTTCCTTTGAAATCATTGGAGGTAAGATACTTGCTAGACTCAATGCGATGCTGGGATGGTAAACTAATCATTATCTTACCTCTATTATCCTATCGTTTAAATATATTGATCGAGCCTTTGCCAATGCTTCAATGATATCATTTCCGGTCGAACATCAGCTTTAACACCTGATGCCTCTAGATAATCTATCCATGGTTTATATTCAGGAAAACCTTTTTGCAGATTGCGAATTTGTTTTCGACGTTGTGTAAAAATCATACGGATTTTATTTTTAGTTTTTTCCTGAAAAATGAAAGGAGAATTCCTTCGAACTAAATTCAATAAAACAGAATCAACGGATGGTACTGGGAAAAAACAACGCCTGGATACCTTATGTCTGGAAATGTATTTATAAGCTGACTGAAGGAATATCGAAATTGCACAAAAGCTTTTATTACCAGGCATCGATGTTAGGCGGCCAGCCGCTTCCTTTTGTAACATAATCACCATACTTAAAGGAAGGGGCCCCTCAAGGACAGCGTCAATCCATGGAGTAGCAATTGCGTAAGGTAGATTGGAGATGATTTTAAATTGTTCGCCCTTTTGAGGATTAAATCCCGCCGTGGGATATTGAACAGCATCACCTAGTGATAAAAATAAGTGAGAATGGTAAGAAGTAGCGAGGGTATCACTCAAATGTTTAATTAACAAAGTATCCTTTTCTATAGCGTATACTTTTGCCCCTTTTTTCAACAATGCACCAGTTAATGTTCCTAGTCCTGGACCTATTTCAATTACCTTATCACCAGTCTTAATATCAGAAATTCCTAAAGATTTTCGTACAATGTTTCCATCTATCAGAAAATTTTGACCAAGTTTTTTTTGAGGCTTTACCCCCAAATTCAATAGCAGACCATGAGTTTGCGTAGGATTAAGGGTACCATCACTAATCATGTCTCATTCAAATATTTTGTAATTCGTCAATTAAATGCTCCGGGTTCTTAGACTTCATGAGAGCCTCACCAACAAGCACTGCATCGGCCCCAGCATCACGAACACGGGTAGCATCTTCTGTATTTAAAATCCCACTTTCACTAATCGCTACAACTTCATCCGGTAACTGTGGAATAAGTTTTTCTGATATCCCAAGATCGATTACAAATGATTTTAGATCCCTATTATTCACTCCAATGATCATAGCCCCAAGATTTATTGCTCTTTCTAAATCACCTTCATTGTGAATTTCGAATAAACATTCCAACCCGGCAATCTTAGCGGAATCAAACAATGCCTTTATTTCATTGTCATCCAAAGCGCGAACAATTATAAGTATCGCCCTTGCTCCCGCTTCAGCAGCTTCAAGAACCTGGATTGGGTGGATCATAAAATCTTTCCGCAAACAAGGGATAGGGTCTTCCCTTGTACTCAAAAAGTCTGTTACTTCCCAAAGATCATTTAATCGTCCTGAAAAAAACTTTTCGTCAGTAAGGACAGAGATTGCGTCAACGTCACCATTGTAGTATTTCCGCGCTTGCTCTAGGGCATTAATATCAACCGCGAAATTACCAACACTAGGAGATGATCGCTTGATTTCTGCAATTACGCTTAACCGTTCTGGACTAGATAAAACCTGATGAAAAGATAAACCTGCTTTATTACTCGCCAAGAATCGTATTAACTCATCATCTTTTACCGGTCGTATTAAACTTTCAATTTCCTTTCGTTTCCACTCTATAATTTCAATTAGTTTATCCACTTTTAAAATAAATTTTAAATATTGCCGAATGCTGTGTCTAATATTGTAATTAAATAGTGAATGAATTTTTAAGAAAACTGCAATCGTGGATGAAATACATAGATTAAAAAAAATTGTGACCTTATTGCGTGGGCCAGATGGCTGTCCTTGGGACCAAAAACAAACGCATCAATCGCTTACAAACTGTTTGGTTGAAGAATGTGCTGAACTTCTTGATTCCATTGATAATAATGACATGGAAAATATGTGTGAAGAACTAGGAGATGTACTTTTACAAGTTGTAATGCATGCTCAATTAGCAGAAGAAAATAATGACTTCAACTTGGATACTGTTGCAAAAAATTTGAATGAAAAGCTTATACGCCGACACCCTCATGTATTTGATGACAAAATTATAACTGATTACAAGGAAGTAATTTCTCAATGGAATGTGATTAAATCAAAAGAGAAGAAAGGACGGTCGACTTGCTCTAGATTTTTTAAATCACTACCAGCACGTTTGCCTGCCCTACTTTACGCGCGAGATGTATACAAACAAATCATGGAAGGAAATTTTGATACTGAAAATATAATCGATAATGATAAAATATTTAAACAAGTTCAAAATTTAAACTACAACGAAATAGGTGTTCTACTTTTTAACATTGTAGCTGCATGTAAACAAGCAGACATTGACCCTGAATCAGCACTACGACGTTATACTGATAATATAATCGAAAAAATTGATGATGCACAGTGTCAAAAATGAGGCAAATAATTTTTGCGTAGTGAATACCAGTGAAGGTAAAATACTGGTCCATTTCGAAATCCGACGTTCCAAAAAATCAAAACATTTTCAGCTAAGCTACGATCCTACCGGTCCGGTTACTCTTATTATCCCATGGTATGCCTCTGAGCAGGAAGCGATGCAATTTCTACATTGCCAGGGAGATTGGCTGAATAAACAGTCTAAAAAAAAACTTTATTCTACCACATTACTAAAATATCTTCAAACCCATCAGTTTATATCTCACCACTCTAGTAAGCTGCGCGTGGCATTCAGTTTTTTTAAAAGGATGTCAACACTTTCATTTGACGAGACTAATGGGTCTGTTCTCATTAGCTTCGATCCTCAAAAAGATAATGATAAACAAGTGAAGCAATCTCTTATGGCATTTGCACGCACTACTATAAAAGAGCATTCATTAAACCTCGCACATCGACTGAAAATCGAGGTGAAACAAATTAAGGTCCGAGACCAATCAACAGTTTGGGGTACATGCACAGAAGATTCTCATCTCTCGTTCAACTGGAGATTGCTCTTATTAGCCCCAGAGTTGCATGATTACGTCATTCTTCACGAATTGACACATTTAAACCACTTCGACCATTCCAACAAATTTTGGGAACTTCTCTGCCATTACGATCCTAAGGCGCTTACCCATGATCGCAAATTGTTAAAGATCTCAGAAAAAATTATGCATTTAGGACGTGAATGTTAATGAAGAACGGAAAAATAGAAGTTTTGAAAAATGAATGGAGATAATTTATATAGAGTTGACGTTCAATTTTCCATTCTTCCCTCCTTTAAGATTGTTCATGGAAGAGAGATAGTTTAATTTCATTTGAATGAGCCAAACCGCATTGATTTATCATCCAGATTTTGAGTTACATAACACTGGAAATTCTCATCCAGAAAAAAGAAACCGTTCCAAGATTATCTATGATTATATAAAAAAATCAGCTATTTCTCATGAACTAGCATGGTTCGAGCCTGGACCGATTGATCTACGATGGGTTAAAAAAAATCATAGCATCGACTATATTAACTATGTTAAAAATACCTGCTTATTGGGTGATAATACAATTGATCATGGTGACACACGAGTATGTCCTAAAACTTTTGAAATAGCCTGCCTTGCAGCAAGTTCTGCAATAAAAGGAGTTGATACCGTAATGAACGATAATTGCCAAAATGCATTTTGCTGCTGTCGCCCACCCGGACATCACGCTCTTCATAGTTCAGCTATGGGATTTTGTTTTTTTAATAATATAGCTATTGCGGCACGCTATGCACAGGAAAAATATGCCCTTAATAAAATCCTGATCATTGACTGGGATGTTCATCATGGTAATGGAACTCAAGCCAGCTTTTATAATGACCCATCAGTATTTTTTTTCAGTGCTCACCAGTACCCATTTTACCCCGGAAGTGGGTCTTCCGAAGAAAAAGGGGTCGGTCATGGTATGGGTTACACTTTAAATGTTCCAATGCCAGCAGGTGCCAGTATAGAACATTATCGGCGTGCATTTAATCTATCCCTGACCCCGACAGCATATAAATTTAGACCGGACTTGATTCTTATTTCAGCTGGATTTGATGCACATCGAAATGATCCACTTGCTACTATTTCACTTAAAAATGAAGATTTTGGAGAATTAACTTACCTAGTTAAGGATATTGCAGAACATTTCTGTCATGGACGTATAGTTTCTGTTCTCGAAGGTGGCTACAATTTGAGCGCACTTCCTCGTTCTGTATATCAGCACATAAATGCCCTAAAACATTAACCACCATTATACTTTTCCTCCTAACCACAAGTATTTTACTAGGCGGAGCTATATTGCAAAGTATTGCTGGTTTTGGCTTTAGCTTGTTTGCCATAGCTACACTTATTATGTTAGATTATTCCCTTCCAGAAGCTGTTATACTTTCAACCTTTGGTTCAACTATTCAACGATGCATTGGTGTCGCCGCCTTGCGTCGTTCAGTTGACTGGTCGACTTTAGCTCCTTTGATTTTTTTAGGTATTTTAGTAATCCCTATCGGGATCTGGTTATTATACTCCCTTTCCCTTCAAGAAAAATTATTTGTTGGGCAAGTTTTCGGAATATTACTTATAGTTACTCTTACGATTCGTTCGTTTTTTAAAATAACTGTTCAAGATAAAATACATTGGTGCTGGGGATATCTAGCTGCATTTTTTAGTGGTATCCTTAATGGATTAGCAAATATTGGTGGTCCACCTCTTGTATTATGGATACAAGCACAACGTTGGACCACGGAGAAGAAACGTGTTTCAATCTTGTTATTCACTTTATCTTATGTTCCTTTCCAATTTATTTATCTATACATGGGATTTGGTAATATTTTTCCCAAAATATTAACAGTCGGATTTTTTTCAATTCCCACACTAGTAATTGGTACATTTATTGGTTTAGCAATTGGTAAAAAAGTATCTGATAAATTACTACGTGTAATCTCATATAGTATTTTAATGGTTCTTGGCTTCTTTTTGATTCTCAACCCATTAATTGGACAAACCAAATAATGAAATTAAATGAGCAATAATTTGTCCTGAATAAATATTAGGAATTGAAAAACCGGCTACCTAGATTATTATCCATAATTACACCATGGGGATAAAGGCTGTAGTTCTAAACTCGAATTCTAATATCTAGTAATTTCAGGTAAGCGCGTCTATAACGAGCAAAAACATTGAAAACGAATATTAACTTCTGTTGATACTATCAAAATGGGGCCTTTTCGACTCCACTTATATACTTTACTTCACCTCGCATTAAAATCGGCCTCCACTCTTTCCTAAGAGAATTCTCTGAAACTTGCCGGACGTGAGCAGGGATGAAGCGTAGCGTCAAGCCGCATCTACGGCGATCCGATCGGTTGGGTGAGCTACCGTGTATAATTGCACCATCATGTAGTGAAATCTCCCCTGCTTTTAATATAAAATCAACAGCCGATTTGTCCTCAACATCACTAACTCTAACTTCTTGATTAATGCTCAATAGATTACCTTCAATACTAGACTTACCATGATCGCGTAATCCTTTGTTATGACTTCCTGGGATGCAGCGCATACATCCATTTTCGACATCACTATCATCAATCGCATACCAAGCAGTCATTGTCGTTGGTGGCTCTAACCCCCAATAAGTAACATCCTGATGCCAAGCAACAAACTTTGTTGCCGTCTCACCATTCCCATATTTACAAAAAAAGTGGCTAGCTAATAGCAAAATATTAAATCCCATCAATGCCTCTATACAATCAAGAATCTTAGGGTTGGAAGCGATCTCCCAAATAAACTTTTCTTCAAAGTGCCTACTTTGTAATCCGGTCTGACATTTTTCACGACCTTCTTTTTTTTCTAATGCATCAAACTGTTCTCGATAGTATCCAGCACCTATTCGATCAAAAATTTGAATACCTGTAAGATATCCATTTTTGTGGTATTGTGAAATTTGATTCTTATTGAGCACTATACTAAATAATTTAATCTCATCAAAGATTTTTGTAAATACATTTTAAATGTAAACATATAGGAAGTCCTTACTAATTTATTTTCGTGCTTTTTAAAGTAAATTATCATTTTATGAAGCATAAAACTGTTTTAGTGTATTTAGGTAAAGTATGATTTCCGCTATACCTTTTAATTACGTTTATACTAACAACTCCTTAACATAGGAACAAATCTTACTGCAATTTCATTCAAACTATGCAATTGCCCATTTCTTTTAACAAATGTGTGAAGAATCTGTCTATATTCTGGACCGATAGGTATCACCATTCTTCCACCCTCAGCAAGTTGATCTATTAAAGGTGGTGGAACTTCGTCGCTCCTACATGCAACAAGGATGCTATCAAAATGGAACAATTCCTTCCACCCTTCGTAACCATCTCCATTGCGGAAATAAATATTTTTATATCCCAAGTTATTTAATATTTTATACGCTTCTTGGAAAAGGACCGAATAATATTCAATCGTATAAACTTCTTTGGCAATTTCAGCTAATATTGCTGTTTGGTAACCACTTCCAGTCCCAATCTCCAATACGCGATGATCTTTATTAAGCGCCAAACTTTCTGACATCCAAAAAACTATAAAAGGTTGAGATATTGTTTGATCACAGGCAATTGGCATTGCGCGATCTTCATATGCATAAGCTTGCAACTGAGGTTCTATAAATCGATGTCTTGGCACTTTTTTAAATGCATTAATAACATCCATGTCTTTCATCTCACCTATTTGATATTTGAACAGTTTTTTTAATAAGTTCGATCGTTCTTTTTCAAAATCTATTAAATTCATCCTTCATCTACAGAAAGATTAAGTATCAAGGATATACAAGTAATTTTAAAAATGACTACACATTCAGATAATAATCTCTTCCACAAGTAAACGTCATTGATTTCACTTCTACTATTTATATCAATAAATCCACTCTTCCTAAAGGAATCAGCTGGACCCGTGGACAAATATCAAGTGAAATCCTAAAATTAAATTGCAAGAAATTATGCCGAAAGCTTCTATCCATTCAAGTGAACCTCTTCCTGTTAAATGTGTTCTTATTTCAATGTATGAATACGAAACTAATAAACCAGGTGAATTTCAATATTTTCAAGAAGCCGAAAGGTTGAATAAAACACATGCATTCTCTTATGCTGCTGATGATATATGGACGAATTACAACGGACTCGTCGCTCTAACGGTTGGAATTGGTGCGGCTAAAGCAGCCTCAACGACAATGGCATTTGGTCTCGATCCACGTTTTGACTTAACTCACGCCTATTTTTTAATTGCTGGAATTGCTGGAATCAATCCGCAATTTGGTTCACTAGCATGCACAGTATGGGCCAACTATTGTGTCGATGGTGATCTAGCACATGAAATTGATGCGAGGGAAATACCGTCATCTTGGTCGACTGGCATTATACCACTCGGTTGTGACACACCTTATAGTCAGCGATCAAAAAATGATACTGCCCTATTTCACAATAGCGAACTTTACACACTCGATTCTAGCCTTAGTGATTGGGCTTATAAAACTACTCAATCTCTAAATTTATCAGATCTAGATAATAATCTCTTGGCAGCCTATCGAGGTCGTTATTTAAATTACCCTGAAGCTCAACGCCCCCCTTTTGTTCTCAAAGGCGATAATCTTTCTGCTACACGTTATTGGCATGGGAAATTATCCAATCAATGGGCAGAACGGTGGGTTGAACACTGGACTGGTAAAAAAGGTCGGTTTGTAACTTCCACAATGGAGGACGCTGGTACGCTTAGAGCTCTTTCTCAACTTGCCGCAGCCCATAGAATCGATTGGAATCGAATTCTCTTACTTCGTTCAGCGAGCAACTTTACAATGCAAGCACCAGATGGAATGACACCTCTACAAAGTTTGCTTGGAAGGGGTAATGGAAATGAAAATTTATTCCCGGGGTATATACCTAGCTTACGTTCTTTGCAACGTGTAGGAAGCAAAGTTATTAATAAAATTATTGAAAATTGGGATCGCTTTAAAGCGACGCCTCCTACTTGATCTTAGATACAAATTGAATAATCAAAACATTTGATATGACATCAAACAATGGATAATAAATTTTTCTGGATATCTTCAGTTAAACTACTCTTAAATTCACTATGGCCAATGCTGTAATATTGTTGTGCGCTGGAATAAGTGCCCGAATGCGAAACCAGGTTACCGATAAAATACTAGTTCCCTTAAAGGGTAAACCTGTTGTAAACTACTCACTCGAAGCATTTGCTACAAGTGGTACCGTGGACGAATACATTATTACTTATCGCGATCAGGTTCAGCGTATTGGTATATCTCAGGCTTTTGAGGATCATCCCATTGCAGACTTAAATATTCGGTGGGTAATGGGAGGAATAGAACGCCAAGATTCGGTATTTAATGCACTCTCTCAACTCACCGATAATATAAGTTATGTTTTTATACATGATTGTGCACGACCCCTTATTGATCAACAATCACTTAAAAAACTTAGAGATAGAGTAAAAAAAGATAAGGCAGTTTCGCTTGCCCATAGGATAACAGATACGGTAAAATATATTGAATCTGATAACGAGGACCTACACCAATTACAATTAACTAATTTGGAACGAAGCAAACTTTGGGCAATGGAAACACCACAAGTATTTGAGCGAAATCTTATTATCAAAGCTTACCAAACATTGAATGAGAAAAAAATCAAAGCAACCGATGACACAACAGCAGTAATCACCTATGGACATCGAATCAGCCTTCTGGAAAACTGTAATCCAAATCCAAAACTCACAATCCCTGAAGATATAACAATGATTGAAAACTTCATTGAAGATTTTAAGCTATCTTGATATTCAACTATGTCTTCACCCTACCGCATAGGATTTGGATACGATATTCATCAGTTGGTAATAGGGCGAAAGCTTGTACTTGGTGGTGTAAATATTCCTTTTCATAAAGGACTTAAGGGACATTCAGATGCCGATTGCCTCACACATGCTCTTGCAGATGCAATTCTTGGAGCAGCTGGTCTTTCTGATATCGGTTGCTATTTTCCAAATACCGAAGAAAAATATAAAGGCATTTGTTCACAAGTAATATTGAAGAAAGCAGTAGAGGAAGCAAAGGCTCACGGCTACAATTTAGTAAATGCTGATATCACGGTTATTGCAGAATCTCCAAAAATCGCTTCTTTTATCAATGAGATAAAAGCAACGCTTTCTATAACATTGGGTATTGGAAACTCTGAAATTGGAATAAAAGCAACGACAAATGAAAAGTTAGGAGATATCGGGTGTGAAGAAGCAATTGCCACCCATGCTGTATGCCTGCTTACTTCAGAAGTTGATAACTAAATGAACATTTTTAAAGATTAATAATCTTTTCATTACTCTCTATTCGATCGTCTTGGTTCTAGTTTAAACCAATATGTATGTGTTTATGTATGTGTTTAATCTTAAAACATATGTGGAAAAACAGAAATAATGATAAAAGCTCTTTAGTTCATTATATCTCAAAAAACAACCTTATAGCTAAAGGTTGTAGACCTCGCCTGAAGAAAAAAATCTTTTTATTTCTAATTTAGCATTTTCCACACTATCGGATGCGTGAACCACATTACGCATTAAATCAAGGCCAAGATCTCCCCTGATTGTCCCTTTTTCAGCTTTCCTAGAATCAGTAGAACCAACCAGATTACGCGCTTTATTCACGGCATTTTTACTCTGAAATACTGTAATAATTACTGGTCGCTTAGACATGAATTCTTCAATCTTGTCAAAATGTGGAAGGTCAATAATATGTGCGTAGTGATCACGAAGTATGTTGCTCGATAAAGCAACCATTTTGCATGCACAAATTTCAAATCCATTTTCTTCAAACCGCTGTAAGGTTTTGCCCACATTCTTATTTTCAAGAGAATCTGGTTTAAAAATTATAAGTGTTTTTTCCATTAATTAATTTAATAAATGAGTTACTAACTGTTTCCATTTACATTATTATTTGACAGACCAAAATATGTTATTACCTGAAAAATTGTCTTATGTCATCCTTTATGGTTTATATAATTTTATTAGATGCTTTATTTTTTTATTACTTGAGTACAATTCCGCATTCTTGTTATGAGGGAATCGATAACCATTTTTATTTATCTTCCTTATTGAGAACTATATTTAATATAATAAAGACAGAAAGGTTGATAGATATCATTCTGAACAAGAACCCGCTTAGCCTTCTAAAATAGATTACTGTTTATTTAAAAATCAGCTATACTATAAATCAAGAGATACTCGAAGCTGGTTGGTCTTGAGTGAAGTCTAAAAGATCGTCTGCAACAACGACCTTAATCAGTTCATTTTTCTTTAAATCACCACGTAGGATTGCCTCAGCCAATGGATCTTCAAGATATCTTTCTACTGCACGACGCAAGGGACGAGCACCATACTTCTCATCATAACCTTTATCAATAAGATAAACTTTTGCTTCATCGCTCACTGTAAGTTTAATATTATGTTCTATTAACCGTTTAGTGACTTTGGTTAACTCTAATTCGACAATTTTTATCAAATGTTCACGGTTGAGACTGTGAAAAATTACCATATCGTTTATTCGATTAAGAAATTCTGGCTTAAAAACTCGTTTTGATTCCTCAAGTATTTTTTCCTTAACCTTTTCATAATCACTAATACCACTATTATCATCAGTACCAAATCCCAATGTCCCTCCCTTTTGTATCTGTTGAGCTCCAACATTCGATGTCATGATAATGATGGTATTTCGGAAATCAACAGTACGTCCTAGACTGTCTGTCAACCGACCATCCTCAAAGACTTGCAAGAGGAGCTGAATGACATCTGGATGTGCTTTCTCTATTTCATCAAAAAGAACAACGCAATAAGGTTTTCTTCTTACTGTTTCCGTAAGCTGACCACCTTCCTCATAGCCTACATATCCAGGAGGAGATCCAATCAAGCGTGAGACAGTAAACTTTTCCATGTATTCGGACATATCAATCTGTACAATAGCTTCCTGCTCCCCAAACATTTTTTCCGCCAAAATTTTTGCTAGATGGGTTTTACCTACTCCTGTAGGTCCTAAAAACATGAACGAACCGATTGGTCGAAGAGGGTCTTTTAAATCAGCTCTTGAACGACGAAGCGCCTTGGCAATAACTTCGGTAGCCACATTTTGTCCAATAACATCTTCCTGTAATTCGTTTTCAAGCTTGAGAAGCTTCTCAGTCTCTTTTTCTTCCATCCGGCTAAGTGGTATACCTGTCCAAGTAGACACAACCTGAAGCATTTCCTCTTCATCAACTATAACCGTTGTTTCTTCACGCATTTTTTTCCAATTTTCGATCTTTTGCTCCCGTTCAGTTCGGAGTTGCTTCTCTTTATCTCGATATTTTGCCGCTTTCTCAAAATGTTGTTTACTTATGGATTCTTCTTTTTTCTTACATATACCTTCAATTTTTTCCAATAAATCTTCGATTTCAGGTGGTCGATTGAGTGAATCTATACGTGCACGCGCTCCTGATTCATCAAGAACGTCAATAGCTTTATCAGGAAGATAGCGTCCAGTAATATAACGATCAGAGAGTTTAGCTGATAGCTCAATTGCTTTATCGGTGTAGGTTACTTTGTGATGATCTTCGTACCTCGATCTTAATCCATTAAGTATTTGAATTGTTTCTTCAACTGAGGGTGCTTCAACCATCACACTTTGAAAGCGACGATCAAGAGCACTATCCTTTTCAATATATTTGCGGTACTCGGAAAGCGTCGTAGCACCTATGCATTGCAATTCACCTCGAGAGAGAGCTGGTTTGAAAATATTTGAAGCGTCCATTGCACCTTCTGCAGCTCCAGCACCAACAATAGTATGTAGCTCGTCGATAAAGATAATAATATTTTTAGCCCGACGTATCTCATCCATAACTGCTTTGATACGCTCTTCAAATTGACCTCGATATTTTGTTCCCGCTACCATCAGTGCAAGATCCAGAGTAATCACACGTCTATTGACAAGAAGTTCGGGAACAATGCCAGAGGAAATCTCCTGAGCTAACCCTTCAACAATAGCAGTTTTACCAACTCCAGCCTCACCAATTAATACAGGATTATTTTTTGTCCGACGACAGAGTACTTGGATGATACGTCTTACTTCATCTTTACGTCCAATTACTGGATCAAGTTCATTCTTACGTGCTAGTTCAGTTAAATCTCGTCCAAAAGCCTTAAGAGCTGGTGTTTTAATATCTTTTTTTTCTTCTCCCAATGCACCCGTTGTAGATGGAACTGGTTCGGTTTCTTCACCAGAAAAACTTGGGTCTAATTCACTTAAGATTTCATTGCGGCAACGTTCGATGTCGACATCAAGTGTTTTCAACACACGGGCAGCAACACCATCTCCTTCACGCAGGAGACCAAGCAGGATATGCTCAGTTCCTACATAACTATGATTTAACGCTTTAGCTTCTTTGCCAGCAAGGGCCAAAACTTTTTTTACACGAGGAGTGTATGGGATATTACCTGACGGTTTTGACTCTGGTCCCGTACCTACCTGCTTTTCTACTGCAGTACGTACTGTTTCAAGATCAAGACCCATCTTCTGTAAAACATTCACAGCAACTCCCTGTCCCAGGTTTATCAAGCCAAGTAAGAGATGTTCCGTTCCTACATAATTATGGTGGAATCTGTCAGCTTCTTTTCGTGCTAATGCCAGTACTTGTTGCGCACGCGGGGTAAAATTATTCATCGGATCCATAATGATTGTTTGGATTTTTTATAAACTAGGTCCTATTAACTACTTTGTCAAAGTTAAGTGATGGTAAATCCGATAATTGTTCTCTCATATAACATGAACGATATTCATCACGTTGGTTTGGATCAATCTCAGTTTTTGCCGCATATTGGATGTGGCCAGGCCGACTTTCAATGTATAATCGATCAATACACGATCTATAGACTTCAGGTATAGCTTTTAAATCAATCGCCAAGCGCAACAAAGATAGTAAATTCATTGCTTCAGCTGAACTCAAAAGATGACTGTTTTTTAAAAGTCCATATGCACGTCCCATTTTGTCCAAGAGTTTTATTGGGTCTTTTTCTAAAAGTTTATGTCTAGAGTTGTTTTCCTGTTCTATTATTGTATTAAGAACATTTATCAGACGTTTAATTATCTCATCTTCACTCTCCCCAAGTGTCTGCTGGTTAGATATTTGAAATATACTCCCACTTGCATCCGAACCTTCTCCAAATACACCACGCACTGCCATACCTAGTTGATTTACAGCACGAATTACTTTTTCCATTTGATTTGCGATCACTAAAGCCGGTAAGTGCATCATTGCAGACGCCCGCATGCCAGTTCCGACATTTGTTGGACAGGCTGTTAAATACCCTAACTCGGAAGAAAATGCGTAGTCGAGACTTTCTTCAAGAGCACTGTCAATTTCATTTATCGATTTCCATGCCTGTTTAAACCGGAAACCACTTCGTAGGTATTGAATCCTTAAGTGATCTTCTTCATTGATCATCACCGAACAAGACTGGTCTTTACTTACAACAAGACCACTCCCTTTTTTTGCTTTACTTAGTTCTCTACTAATTAAGTGGCGCTCCATTAATATTTGCTTTTCCAGTTCACTCAACTCTTCCACTATTAATCGTGTTCCTCCTTTCATATTAGGTAGTGCTGACAGTGATTCCATACAAGTGGTCAAAATTTCCCTTCTTTGTGCCTCTTTGGCCCAATCTGGGAATGGAATGTCTAAAATGTTGCGCGCAAGCCTAATTCGAGTACTTAAAACCACAGGACAATTTAATTTAGCATTATGGGTCAGCTCTGCCTCGGCTTCTATAAGGGGACTAATAATCATTGTAAGATTAAACTTTACTTTTTAAATCATTTTTCAATTGCATGATTTTATCACGCCATTGCGCGGCATCTTCATAACGTTCAGCATTAATCGCGTTTTGAAGGTTATCTTCCCAAAGTTGGATCTGATTACGTGAAGCAACCCGCTGGGCTGATACTAAGGGAACTTTTCCCTGATGCGTTGTTGATTTTTGCATCTCCCGTAACATGAGTCCTAATAAGTCCTTAAAGCTTTCGTAACATACGGCGCAACCAAATCGGCCGAGGCTTTTAAAATCAGCAGTCGACAACCCGCAGCTTTCGCACCGAGCCATATCAGCAACAATTTCATCATTAGAATCTTCTAAATTGTCGAGCAAATTAGCCAATGTAAAATTACTAGGATCAGTCATCTTTTTTGCCAAAGCACAATCTTCACATATATCCACCTTGTGAATTTTATTATCGACAATTTGAGTAAGGTGAATTGTGGCTTCCTTCTCGCAGTATTTACATTCTGTCGGTTTAGCCATTATGTATTTGTATCATTATGATCGTGAATTTAGAAGATTAAATATTCCCTTAAAGTCATTTTAACCAGATAATTCAAGTTACATCCATCAAAAAGTAAATATATTCTATGCATGATTCATGCCAAAATCGAAAAAATCCATTAATATGAACTTTCCTAAACGATTGTTTTTAAATTGTCGGCACAATCGTCGAAAACCTAAAGCATTGTACCTTCAATCGATACTTTTTTTCTGAAAGCCTCAATAAAGCGCAGAGTGGTTGTCCCTGGTTTACCATCACCTATTTCACGACCATCAATTTCTGTCACTGGAACAACTTCCGCTGCAGTACCCGTGAGAAAACATTCCTCCGCATTCCAGAGATCATAACGTGTTAGTTCTACCTCCTTCAAGGGAATATCCATTTCTTTAGCAATATTGAATGCAACTTCCCTAGTTATACCCTTAAGATTACCTGCGGAGGTAGGTGTGGTATAAACCACTCCTTTAAAAAGAATAAACACGTTATCGCCGGTACACTCTGCTACACAACCACGATCATTTAACATTAATGCTTCAACATATCCAGCGTTTTGAGCATCCATTTTAGCCATGATATTATTGAGATAATTCAGTGATTTAATCATTGGGGGGAGTGCAGCTGGATTATTTCGCCATGTTGCGACAGTAACAATTTTCATCCCGTTGGTGTAATACGAATCAGGGTATAATTGAATCCTATCCGCAATTATAATAATTTGCGGTGTTTCGCAAAGCTTAGGTGACAAGCCGAGATCTCCGATCCCTCGTGTCACGACCAAGCGGACATAGCCATCCACAAGCTTATTTTGACGGCAAGAATCGCACACTGCCTCAGATAAGTCACTTCGTGGCAAAGGTATTTTCAACATAATTGCCTTCGCAGACATTTCTAACCGTTCGAGATGCTCATCCAGCTTAAATACACAGCCCTCATATACTCGTATTCCTTCAAATACCCCATCCCCATAGAGCAAACCATGGTCGAAGACTGAAATTTTGGCATCTGCTGAGTCGAAAAATTCTCCGTTAATATATACCTTCATTATTTTTATATTAGAATTTATTATCGGTTTAGAGTGAAATATCCTGATTGTCTAGCGATAATTGGAAGAGGAAGTAAAGAGAAGACATTACTTTGTCTCTATCAACTGTAATATAATCAGTAATGTGTATTATTCTAAATTCTTATTTACCCACTGTATTCTACTTTTAGTCTATCAGAATACACATAATTCTCATTTTAATTACTGGGATTCTACATATTACGATCCTATCGGTATTTAAACTTCTCATTAACAGAGCAATAATTGTACTGATTTTCCCTAATACATATTCTTCTAGCTTGTGAGTTCTATTAAACTATCCTCACGATTTATAAACATCATTATGAGTGACAATAATAATGTTTTATGAAGCCATGCTTAATAGAATTAGGAAACTATGTGACCAAAGCTAAGAATTAGCATTTAATTTTCTTTGCATTGATTGGTAGCGTGCATCTTTAAAGTTAGCATTATCAAGATCCCCCTGTCCCTTTATTCGTTTTGCATCTGCTGTTATCCAATGGGTAGCGTATCCTCTACGCCAACGATCGGAATAGTTACGAGATGAACTGTGCAAAGTATATCCATGATGAAAAACTACCCCACCTTTATGAACTGGTGCCAACTCCTCTTTAGCTAAATCAACTCGATCTTGATTTGGGATCATATTGTATGTTTCGTTTTCCATCGGGAAATGAGGGAGCATTCCTTCATTGTGAGAACCACTTATATAACGAAGACAACCATTTTCTTCGTCGACATCATCTAGGGCAATCCAAGCTGTAATAACATCATTGACTGGAGAACATTGAAAATGAAAATTATCTTGGTGATAGGGTTTAGGTCCTCCATGATGAGGTGGCTTCATTAATATTTGGTCTGCTAGTAACAATGGTGGCTTATTTATAAAAGTTTTAATCGCTTTATGAAGTCGATAATCCAGAACAAACTTTTGAAACTCAGTATGTTTAAAAAAAGCCTTATTAATTTTACGAGGTATTATTGTCCCATCTGGTAATTGTTCAGTACTCACAGCCTCAGCTTTTTTGAGTTCTTTGCTCATTACCAAATTTGCTGTTTGGGCAATTCTTTCGGCTTCATGAGCATTAAAAATCCCTTCAATAACTACCCATCCTTTATCCCAATAATGCTTCACCTGTTTCTGTGTTATCATACAACCATTCCTTATTTGAATAATTAAAAATCACCTTCGATTATGACAAGCTATAAATTAAAATATTTGGGAACACAAAAAGCCTATTGGAGATAGAGCTATTATTGTCCAAATCACAATTACCCGGCTAGATTTTTGCTTTAAAGGGATTAAACTGAAAACACATCCAACAGAAATATTAACTATTAGAGCTGTAAGCATGATCAGTTGGAAACTTAATCGATCATGTCCTGTAAAGACATCCCAATAGGCAATTAGGACCCCAGCCAGCCAACCGTATATAGACCCCAAGGCAACACCAAATGGAGTTGCAAAAGGGACAAACAAAGCAAAGAAAAATAGGCAAAACATAGGTACTGTAAAAAGGTTAATCGTCTTTTGAGGGATTTCTACGAAATTACCCGGAACTTTATTCATTTGTATACTGACGACCATAACTACGACTCCAATGCCAACACCGATAAATCTAGCCATTCGTAAATGTTGTTTTTCGTTTTTAGATTTAAGGCCTAAGAAATCTAAAAAATCTGTCGTGATTACAGCTGTAATCGAATTTATACCAGAATCGATACTCGACATACCTGCAGCAAATAATGCCGAAACTACTAACCCAGCTATACCGATTGGTAAATGTTCAGAGATAAAAAGAGGGAAGAGTTTATCGGCATAAGTCTGTATACTTTCTCCCTTGGGAATGTAGTATTGATATTGTGTATAAAACTCTAAAACTGCAAATCCAATAAGTGCAATTAATGACATAGTTATAATGTTTGTTAGGGAGTTTCGAAAGTACGCCCGCCTGGCAGTCACTACATCTTTAGTACTCATATATCTTTGGATTACAGTCTGATCAGCCCCTCCCATACATATCAGCCAAATTAGAAACAATGTTATCGATCCAAAAACTGTAACCCTAACCGTTGGATCAAAACTAAAAAATGGTTGGATATCCCAATTGGGTGACCATTCCAAAGGAATCCAATGGATACCTTTAAGACGGAAACTAATAACTACTAATGTCAGTATTGCACCTCCAAATAGGACACAAAATTGAAGTAAGTCAGTCATAACAACGGCCTGTAATCCTCCCATGGTGGTATAAGTCACAGAGATAATGCCAATTACTAGAATGACCCAGGGAAGCATTGATGGATCAAGTCCGACAATAACAACCGTCGCTTCTGCCGCAAAATAAACGATAACTGACATCCAGGTAAGTCTAAGCATAATAAATAAGCTTGCTCCGAGTATCCGTATTTTCATCCCTAGCGTTTTTTCCAATATTTGGTAAGCGCTAATAACACGGTGCCGCATAAGAGCTGGTATTAAAATATACCCAACAATTAAATAAGCTATTGGTATCGCAAATAAATAACACAATATTACGGGTCCATGCTTAATGATTTCACCAGGGATCATCAAATACGATGCGGAACTTAAAAGAGTAGCATAAATTGAAATTCCAATTATGAAGGAATTCATCTTCCCATTACCGATAAAATAACTTCCTCTATCAGATTGTCTGCGGGAATAGATCCATCCCACCCCCAAAACTATAGCAGCATAAATAGCAATGCATATCCAATCAACAATGTGTAAACCTTTTTCAGAGGCATCTAAAATTTCATTCATCGTTCAAGATGATAAAAGTCGTAATTTGGGACAATGGAGGTTCTATTAAACTTATTTCGTAAATAACTAAATCAACCACATCAATTCGAAAAGAATATACCATCAGATAATTGAAGTGTCATTCTGATTTTGTTAGCTTATCACAAATAAAAATAATGAAAGTATCGCCATAAAAGGGCAACCTTATATATCCAATACCCTGTGCGATGTAGCCGAATAGCCAAAAGGTATTTAAGTTATTTAGAATATAATTATCTTCTAAATTGATAAGGCTTTTTTTCTACAAAAGTTTCTTTCACTCTTTTTGAAAGAAGCATATATGGAACCCAAATAAGCACTCCAGCAACTCCAATCAAAAGAGTCCATTCATTTTCCGAAGGCATAGTATCCGTCGCCAAGACAACGAGGATGATAAATAACGTTATTAATTGGATGCATATATAGATTCTTGGAAAAAGGTAATGTTTTGAGAAAAAGAGATATGCAAGATAACAAGCCGCTAAAAGTAAGATCAAATTTAAAATATTAGCTTCTACTAGTAATTCACTTAAATTTCCAACCACATTTAAAACTACTCCTATCCCAACTAAAATTAACCATCCTCCTAGCTGTTTACCTTCAGTTTCATTAAACATCGTTTTTCCCTTCATCCTTGTTTTTATTATTCACAAAACCGTTGATCAGCCATAATACCACCCATATTACTGCTGGAGGAACTATAACCCAAAATATCCGATCTTTTAAAGGTATCTTCCATTGGGTTTTTGGCCAAAGATAGCCTACCCAAAGAATTGTAAGTACTATTCCCAATCTGACCTTAGAAGAAACCCTCATAAATGACATGTAATGTTTTTATACACCTCTTTCCTAGCTAAAGCAGGAAAAAGTTAGATGAAAGTAATTATAGAGATTCATAATCTGCGTAGTGGCGGAGTAAAAGTAAAAACATAGAAACCATCAAATAAAATCAGTGCCCATTGAGTTTTAAAAAGGGAGTTTACGAGCTGGTAAAAAAGTCCCATCAGATTTTGTGCCGGCTGTCGATTTAACTTTTGTATCTTCGGTCATAAGTGTCCAACCGTTACTTTGTACAAGATCACCACCGGCAATTAGCGCTTTACCTCCATCCGATGTTAAAGGTGAGTCTTTATGAAACTCTAACCAGGCTGAATTAGAACCTCTGGCATCTATATCACCAACTACCAGTCTATTTTCGATCTTTGTCGAAGCAGCAGAAATGCCAACGTTACTATGTGGCCCTGTAAACCTTGCATTTGCACAAAGTATTGAACCTATTTTATCCCCATCAATACTTATATGTCTTATATCCGCCATCCCATCATAAACAGTACCAAAAGGGAATAACCCTGTGTTAGGAGAAGTAACCTTCCCCACGGTATGAACAGATATATTCGTAGTCTCATCACTAGAGGTAACTGCTATAGCTGCCCTACCTTTAACATAAGCAATCGACTGATTATATTTCTGTGGATACTGAGGACCTTTATAAGTGTCTGGATCAAGCCGAATCGTTATGTATCCCTTTCCTGAAAACTCAACTTGTACAATGTCATCATTTTTATCCATGAAAGACGTCCGTACTATTTGACCAGGGTAATTATCAACTACAACCCAAGGACCAGTCATTAAAATTTGATCATAAACATTCCCATTAAATGAGATATCGGATCCCACTTGTTCTCCGTACCCAGCTAACACATTAGTTGCTTCCAAACCCTTCATCAAAGCAGGTGAATAAGCTCCAGAATTTATAAAATCATACGTTGCCTGTAAGGTTTTATACGCATTTAATCTACCATTTGTAGTAATTTTCCCATAAAGACCATTACTATAATCAGTATTTTGAAAGATAAGATCTCTAACCTGATAGTGCGTTAATAAATTATTATGTTCTTCCCAAATAAGCGCGGCAACACCTGTAACCATGGGAGTAGAAAAAGAAGTACCCGATTTAATTTGAATTTGATATTCTGGTAAAAGAGTAGATCGGGGTATATCAGCACCTACAATAGCTGTTCCAGGGGCGGCAATATCAACACTAGTTGCTCCATAATTTGAGAAAGAAGCTAAATGACCAGATCTATCTAAAGCAGCTACTGAGATTATATTATTAAGTGGATATGATGAAGGATAATCGGGAAATAAATCATTGTCATCTCCAATGTCATCTAGACCACCATTGCCCGCCGCTACAACCACCAATATACCTGCTTCATCTAATGCTTGAAATGTTAAATCCTCGAAATAACTATATGCCCCCCCGGCCATACTTAAATTAATCATCTTCGCACCAATATGTTTGGCATATGCTAAGGCAGGTAGCAAATCACTAATCCCAAGTTCTGAGATATTCCCTTCGCCCAAGTCACTTAGAATTCTTATTGGTATTATCAGCGCATCAGGACTAATCCCAGCAATACCAGTGCTATTATTGAATTCTCCTGCAATAATACTGGCAACAAGTGTTCCATGGCCATTTTCATCTTGGGGATCATTATCATGATCGTAAAAATCCCATCCATTTACATCATCTATGTATCCATTTTCATCATCATCTATATCTTTATCACCCTCATTATCACCATCCCACCCATGCAAAAAAATTGAAGGTGAAATATCCAAATGATTTAAATCCACTCCACTATCAATGACTGCAACTCTAGTTTTATCTATCGAATCTCCTTGGTAAATTTGCATAGCTTCTTCCCAATCGATATCTATACCGGGGGGACCCGTTACACCATTAACTTCCTGTCCTGTATTATTTAGTGACCATTGCAAGTGATAGTAAGGATCATTTGGAGCATGTAAGGATTGAGGAGATCTTATATAATTAGGTTCTGTAAATTCAACTAAGAGATCACTATTAAATTTCTCTACGGCTTCCAATACTGGATGGTTTTCAGGCAACCGGTAGTGATAAACTTTTATCATTGGTAATAGTTTAAGTAAGGTCAAACCCCATTCCTCTTCAAAGGATATGCGCTGTTCTTCCTCAATTAGATCTATAAACTTTATGAGGATTTCTTCTGGTATGTAATCTGTACCTTGGCTTAATCCCGTAATTAAGAATGAGGATATAAAAGATAGAATGCATTTAATAAAAAAATCTCTCACTAAACTGATGAAATGAACTTTTCCTTGTCTTGGAAAGCAAAACAGATATATTAGGAAGATATCGACGTCGCTAAAAATATAGAGTCCTATAGAAGTGCATAGATATAGACCATATAAAGTCTATTTTTCATCTAATACTAATATATATTCAATTTACTCTAATACTCTATAAATTTTAATTATACATCTTTAAAACTATTGATTTGAAAATTAAAATATATTTTGTCATTTTTATCGAGTAATAGATTAAATAAATGAAAATTCTATAAAAAATGGGAAATAAGAATACTAATAGCGAAAGTAAGTGCCCTTTTCACGGTGGAGAGCTAAATCACAGTGCAGGTAGTGGTACGTCAAATAACGACTGGTGGCCAAATCAGTTGAAGTTAAATATCCTCCGACAACACACTCGGATGTCTAATCCAATGGATAAAACGTTCAATTACGCAGAAGAGTTCAACACGCTTAATTTGGATGCTGTAAAAAAGGAAATATTTGATCTGATGACCAACTCTCAAGATTGGTGGCCGGCCGACTATGGTCATTATGGGCCGTTATTCATTCGGATGGCTTGGCATAGCGCAGGGACATATCGTATCGCTGACGGTCGTGGTGGTGGTGGGTCTGGTACACAGCGCTTTGCGCCACTCAATAGTTGGCCTGACAATGCAAATCTCGACAAGGCGCGGTTGTTGCTGTGGCCAGTCAAACAAAAATTTGGAGCAAAAATCTCATGGGCTGACCTTATGATCCTCGCCGGTAACTGTGCCCTTGAATCAATGGGGTTTGAGACATTCGGATTTGGTGGAGGACGAGAGGATGTTTGGCAACCCGAGGAAGATATTTATTGGGGTGCTGAAGGAGAATGGTTAGGAGATAAAAGGTACACGGGAGAGCGAGAGTTAGAAAGCCCTCTAGGCGCAGTTCAGATGGGTTTAATCTATGTGAATCCACAAGGTCCAAATGGAAATCCCGATCCTCGCGCGGCAGCTCATGATATTCGTGAAACTTTTGGACGCATGGCTATGAATGATGAAGAAACTGTCGCCCTTATCGCCGGTGGACATACATTCGGTAAAACCCACGGTGCAGCTGATCCAGATCAGCACGTAGGTCCAGAACCTGAAGGTTCAAACATTGATGAACAAAGCCTTGGTTGGAGTAACACTTTTGGTAGCGGTAATGCAGGTGACACAATTACCAGTGGCTTAGAGGGTGCCTGGACCACTACCCCAACAAAATGGAGCAATAACTTCTTCGAGAACCTTTTTGGCTATGAATGGGAATTGACCAAGAGCCCTGCTGGTGCGCACCAGTGGAAACCGAAGGGTGGTGAGGGTTCAGGGACAGTTCCAGATGCACACGACTCTTCAAAGAGTCATGCACCATTTATGCTTACGACTGATTTAGCCTTGAGAGAAGATTCTGATTACGAAAAAATCTCAAGACGTTTCTACGAGAATCCGGACGAATTTGCAGATGCGTTTGCTCGAGCGTGGTTCAAGCTTACACACCGCGACATGGGTCCTCGATCACTATATTTAGGACCGGAGGTCCCAACGGAAGAATTGATCTGGCAAGATCCCATACCCACCGCCACGCATGAAATAATAGATAATCAGGATATTGCTGTACTTAAGAATAAAATATTTGCTTCAGGACTATCGGTCTCGCAACTCGTATCCACAGCCTGGGCTTCAGCGTCAACATTTCGTGGCTCTGATAAACGTGGTGGTGCAAATGGGGCTCGCATTCGCCTTGCACCGCAGAAAAATTGGGAAGTGAATAATCCGCCTCAATTAACCAAAGTCTTGGAGACCCTTGAGCGTATCCAAAATGAATTCAACAACACCCAATCTGATGGCAAGATGGTTTCATTAGCTGACTTGATTGTTTTAGGTGGATGCGCAGGTATTGAAAAGGCGGCAAAAGATGCCGGTAATGGTGTATCAGTTCCCTTCACACCTGGACGCACCGATGCATCTCAAGAGCAAACCGATGTGGAATCGTTCGGCGTACTTGAACCGAGGGCAGATGGGTTCCGTAATTACTCGAAAACTCAATACACTGTATCTGCAGAAGAAATGTTGGTTGATAGGGCACAACTATTAACTCTTACTGCACCTGAGATGACTGTCCTTATTGGCGGAATGCGTGTCCTTGAGACTAACTTCAATCAGTCTCAGCATGGTGTGTTCACTAAGCGAACAGAGTTACTCACTAACGACTTCTTCGTCAACCTACTTGATTTAGGCACAACCTGGAAGACGACTTCTGAATCAGAGGATATTTTTGAAGGACGTGATCGCTCTACAAGCAATATTAAGTGGACTGGCACCCGTGTAGATCTTATCTTTGGTTCAAACTCAGAACTACGTGCCTTGGCTGAAGTCTACGCATGCGAAGGTTCTAAAGATAAGTTTGTTCAGGACTTTGTAGCAGCATGGAACAAGGTGATGAACTTAGACCGTTTCATGGAATAAAAGTTTTTAACCTTTAAAGTTTTCCCAGTCTTGAACATCCTTCCTGTATCTAAATCCACTTATCACCCAGATGAAACCCCAGATAAAAATTGTGGGTATAATGAAACTAATACTAAGATTCATAATACAAGTGTTCATTGATAGAAAACTCCAATTAGGACAAATGTTTTGAGTCAGGAAGGTAAGAATAACAGCCCAAAGAGCTGTTAGCACTATTCCCAATCTGATTTCCCCAGAAACATTCATAATTTTAATATAATAGATTTCTCCATATCTTGGAAAGAAAAACAGGAAGAAAATTAGAAGGCTAACATTTTGGTGAAAGTAAAAAGGAAATAGTTAAAAAGATTGTCCCCTACCAAGAAACAATTATTTATAGAAAAATTATTTGGCATATTTCACGCTGCAGCCATAAGGCTGTGTATCACTCACATTTATAGCCTTGCCATTCATAGAGGCATTAAGGGCCACCCACACATAATTCTTTGCTTTTGGGATATCACCAATTTTTGTTGATCTAATGCTATCGATTGCGCCTTGGTAAAGAAGAGTTCCTAAAGGATCAATGATATACATGTGAGGAGTTGTTTTCGCATTATATAATCTACCTACAGTTCCTTTCGGATCCAGAAGAACTGCAGAAGGACTAGCCTTTTCTCTATTAACAATTTCATTGGCTTTTTCGGGAGTACAATATCCTTGCTTTGCAGGTGCAGATGAAATAACCGTCAACCAAATTACACCTTTATTAGTAAATTCATTCTGCATTTTTTGCATATTCCCGCTTTTGTAATGTTTGACGACAAAAGGACAATCATGGTTGGTCCATTCAAGCACCACATAATTGTCTTTATAAGCAGATAGTGAGTGCAACTGACCGTTGGAATCGCGCAAAGTAAAGTTCGGTGCCAAGGTCCCAATCTTTAATCTAGCTAATACATTTTGACTAAAACTTACTGTAACAAGAGAAACCACAGAAACTAATAATATAGATTTTATCATTTTAATATTTAATTAAGTCATATTCTTTTATATTCTAATCTTATACTATATAAAAATATTTTTTCTAAAAAGGAATTAATTAATGACAAAAATCTCAAGCCACATATTGGAAAAACTACGCACTATTGATACACCAACAGTTTGTAATCTTGTTGAACATTTTAATTTACGACCTTATAATACAGGTTACATGGACGCTTCAATTAAAGCCTGCTTTCCTGAAATGCCTCCCATGGTTGGGTTTGCACTAACATTGACTTTTCGCTCTTCATCCTCCCCTCCCGAAAATACCGCTCTCACTCTCGCTGACTTAGCAGTTGAAATCGAAAATATGATAAATAAAATAGGGCCACCTATCATCGTCGTCCAAGATCTTGATGATCCTGTGGTCGCTGCAACATTTGGGGAAATTATGTGTACTAAATGTAAGACTTTTGGAGCAGTCGGCTTAATCACTAGCGGGGCGGGGCGAGACATCAACCAAGTCCGGTCGCTTGACTTTCCTGTCTTTACAAGTGGCACTATTTGCGCGCATGCCTATTGCCACCTTATTGAAGTCAATGTCCCCGTGAATGTAGGTGGTATAAGCATTTGCCCAAACAACCTTCTTCATGGCGATCTTAACGGGGTAACGACAATACCTCACGAAATTGCGGAAGAACTAGCAGAAATGAGTGATGAATATCTTGAGAAGGAGAAACATACATTAGCTGCTATTCGCCGTGAAAAATAAATACTCAGCCTTCTTTGTAGAAGGTAAAACCTAAAGGTATTTTAATTATATAGGATAAAAAAACCTCAATTGGTTGCGGGTTTTATGAGTGGGAGTATAAACCTGGTCACTCCTGGATTGATTTCGTTCAAAGCGATAATGAAATGTCGGTCACATCTTACTATCGCCCGACTGCCATCTATGTCGATAGACAAATTGATATTGTTATGCCAACGCCGTTAGCTCTCACGATCAAATCCAAGCGGCTTTAACTTTTAGAATTCACCGCCTTCTTATCCATTATTGCCTGGTAGCGATCCGTTTTAAATAAGGCTTTGTTGAGTGTTTCGTTTTTACAGGTAACTTCACCTGTTACCCAATGGGTAACGTAGGCGCGACGCCAGCGATCTGAATAATTGCGGTGAGAACTGTGCAACGCGTCAATTTGATGAAATACGACACCACCTTTATGGACAGGAGCCAGTTCTTCATTCTTTATTTTAATATCCCTTTCCCTCGGGAGGAAGCTGTGTGTGGCTCTGCGGCCGATTTTTGGTAGTGAGATATAATTCCTTCTTTGTGCGACCCATTGATATAACGCAGGCATCCGTTTTCTTCGTTTACATCATCGAGTGCGATCCACGCAGTAATAACATCATCTGCAGGAAAGCACTGGTAATGAAAGTTATCCTGGTGATAAGGTACGGGTCCTCCGTGACGAGGTGGTTTCGTGAATACCTGATCCCTTAACAACAATGGAGTGTCACCTAATAACTCTTCAATTATATTATTAAAACGATCGTCTAAAACAAATTCTTGAAATGAAGGATGCTTAAAAAATGGGATATTAATTTTACGGGGAATAATCTCCCCACTTTCTAGCCGTTCACCAGTCATGGTAGATACATCGGGGCTTTTTATTTCTTCATTAATTATGGTTGTCACTATCTTCGCTATACTATCCACAACAGCATGATCAAATATCCCTTCGATCACGACCCATCCTTTTTCCAAATAGTGATCCATCTGTTCCTGTGTAACCATTTCTGAGTTTTCTTTCATTTATAAAGATTTTTTAAAAAAAAACGAGCCTTCATTAATAAAATTATGGCCTCTTTTATTATCGTGGATTACTCCATAGTATTGTTCAATGAAATTCTCGCATTATCACCTTCTCTAGCCATTTCACATAATTCCCTTACCATTTACGATATCCACATAATTACCTCACTCAATAATAACATTACACCTAAAAGTTTTAGGCAGCACTTAATTAAAATAATGTACGGATTTTGTAAAGAACTGAATGTCACTGGTATAAACCTAGCTGCTAAATTATTTCATATAACAATATAACAGAGCCTACCTAGTTTTATTTATTTTTTAACTCTTTAGGCTTAAGCTGCAATTAAATTATAAAAAATGGTAGCTCCCCTATTTATAGAGAACAAGCTTGATATAAGGACCGACAACTGGTTGCTATATCATCAAACCTATCGTGCCTTATAATAATAAAAACAGCTTACGTAGTCGGCATTTAGTTCCAGTTTTTTGCTATTCTTAATCTTATCATTATCACTCATCTTGGCGAACCCTTCGTGAGTATAATTTAGGATTCCAACACATCCACCGGTAAATGATATTTTATCCGCTTCCCGACAACGAAGCATGCCGATTCGAGAACCACCTGAAGGTAAATCGTCCAGTCTGATAATCGCACTGAACCGATCCGACTGCGTTTCATGGAACCCATAGGAGTAGCCGTAAAAATCCTCGCTTCCTAGATACTCGACCGACGGTGCACTTTCCCCGTTTAGGTAAAATTCGTTATTACCTTCACAGAGTATTTCTCCCCGTTTGCAATTCGGATTGTCGCTGGAAATCTGAAACCAGTGAGCCACTATCGACCCTGTTCCGAAAATATTGCAGAGCTCGAGCTTCTTACGGGGAATGTGCAGTTGACCTCGTCGATATTCGGCAAAAAGGTAGCCCGAAGATTTAGGAATCGTCTCTATCTTATCCCACTGAATATCCAAATATCCACGGAGATCGATAACCGATGGATTTTCCAACTCGATCTTTACATGACGAGAAAAAGGCATCGGTAAACGGAAATTGTGGGATTCCTTTACTCGTGAAAAATAGACCGTATCATAGTAATCACACGATGCTTCGATATCGCCGAGGAAGTCCATTAACGGCATGTTAATAGCCGGTTTATCTTCGAAGTCATACCATACTTTCATCATGATTGCCGATCCAGCCAACTGATCCGTGGAACCGTTTCGGTCATTATAGTCGGAAACGTGGATGCACGTAATAACTCCCGGACCATCCACATCAAGTACCGTCACCGATGTGCCTCCGTAAAGTTCGGGCATATCAGGATATTTATCCTTGGACCAGGTGGCAGGAACGACCCTGCTGTCGGCACCACCTATTTTCGTTAAGCTTTCCCAGGATCTTATATCGTTCATGGTTGTTCTCCTACGACATAAAATTGTCAACTTTGGCACGTAACCGTTTCACATCATCAACGTGAGCTTTATTATCTATCAGATTGTGGTTTTCACTCGGATCCGCGTCTAAGTTAAACAGCTGTTCAGGCCAATCCCTACCCTCGAAGCGAAAGTATTTCATATTGTCCTGCTTCACCATAACAGACGGGCCATTTAATGGATGGTATAATTCACTGTAAACTTCATTTGACCATCCGTCTGGCCTACCTTCCATAAGTGGTACAAGGGAGCGTCCATCCAACCCGCTCGGTATTGGCACTTCAGATATCTCGCAGAGAGTCGGAAATAAATCGACCAGCGAAACATTTTCCTTAATAATTGAGCTGCCTCGATTAAACTTCTGTGGCCATGAGATGAAGAATGGCACACGTACCGAAGAGTCAAAGTACTGCTGTTTTTCCCATAGCCCTTTTTCGCCAAGCATTTCACCGTGATCGGATAGAAAAACTACTACGAAATCGTCGAGTACATTCAGCGCTTCAAGCTTGGAGATAACACGCCCGAACTGTGTATCCGCCCACTCGATCATTCCGTAATAGGCGGCAGTCGCTCGATGCGCTTCGCGATAAGTGACATCTTTCCCGACCTTTATTTTAAAAAAATTGTCGCAGTCGAAATTTTCAGGAAGGTCTTCGACGCGTGGCTTCACACGTTGCATGTAATAGTTAAATAGCTCTTCGGGACATTGGTATGGATAATGCGGGCAACCTAGGCTGACTGCCAGTAGTAGCGGGCCTTCGCCGGGTCTGTCGTAAGTCGCATCGACAAAGAATTCGTCAAGGTACATCAAGGCCCCATCCACGGTGTACTTATCCTGTTTCATGAAACTGCTCATTCCAACCCGGGCGTTGGTTATTTCTTTGGCTTGAGACCATTTCCCGGTACCTTCTTCGTGAAAGGTTATTGCTTTGTGCAGGGGATCATCCGCCGGTTCATAGCCGTTACGCCCTCGGATATCTCGGCCAATTCTCTCATACCAACCGTGCATCTGATCGGATCCGTCGGCAAAGTGCATTTTTCCCGCAGCGACGGGATGGTATCCATAACGTGAGAGGTGGCCGGGAATAGTCACAACCTCACTTGGCAATGGGATTCCATAACCTCTTGTTCCGCACTTTTCTAGATAGTTGCCAGTCAGGAAGCACTGCCTAGCTGGCACGCATATCGGTGATGGCGTATAAGCGTTTCGGAAATAGGCACCCTGGGCGATGAACCTGTCGAGTGTCGGAGTTCGAATATTCGGATTCCCTTCTATCGGTAAGATATCGGGACGATGTTCATCATCAATAAAAATCAGAATATGAGGTTTTTTATTAAGACTTTTCATATTACATCTTTTCCAGTCACGTAATAAGAAAAGGGTATGTCGAACTTTTTTCTTTAAAAAGGTTTTGATATTTAAAGTTCACAGGTTAATTTAAATTTTGATTTCTTCCTTTTACCATTGTGAGACTACTTTCCCCAATTCTTACTTGAGGGTCTAACAGGTGTGGCTACCTTGAACCAAGCGGATATTATCCACCCCAATGTTGAGGATAACCAAATCCTTGCATAAACTATAAGGAAATACTTGAAACCTCTGTTCACCGAAAATAATGTTCCAATCAGCAATATTGAATGAATTATTCGATGGGCCCATTTATATCAATGATCTCATGATTTAACGTGATAGAGAGAAAGAGTTATATGTTAACGGATGAAGAAGTTAAGCGTTATCATCATAACGGCTATCTAGTCGTGAAGAACCTGTATGACAAGCGGGAGATGCAAATCTGGAAGGAGAAGATAATCACACTATTGAAAGCCGAAGGACGCTACAATAATCCTTCTGGCGTACATGTATTTTTTCTACATGATGTGCATCCTTATTTTATCGATAAAATGCGCGACCCTAAAGTTGTTACTATCTTGAAACGACTCGTTGGCCAAAACCTGGAATTTTTAAGCGTTAAAGCGGTTTACAAAAACGCAGAGACACGATTTAGCTCTCCTTGGCATCAGGATTGGTATTATTGGAAAGGGTCAAATAAAACATCAGTCTGGATTGCGTTGGATGATGCGACAATCGATAATGGGTGTGTAAGAATGGTCCCTGGAAGTCACAATAAAATATTCAAATGGAATAAGGTAGATGATCCAAACATGTTTAACCGACGCACGGATGATAAAGAAATCGAGGGATTACCCGTTGATGCTTTGGCGTTAGAAAGTGGAGGTGCAGTGTTCTTTCACGATAGGACTTTACATGGCGCTTATGACAATGTTACGGGTGCAGACCGATTTTCATTTATAGCAACTTACCGTGATGCTTCGACCAAAGACGAATCAACTGTTTGGGACAACGCCATGGTGGTGAGTGGTGTAAGTGTTAATACTTAAGTCAGAGGAAAAGGAAAGACCTCTTGAAGCGTCATTCAATAGTGAGTTCTTCAGTAGTAATAGCGGGATAAGGACCACCTTCTAATCAAAACGATTTCTAGAGGCATTTACGCTTCAATATAAGATAGACTTCATTCATCTGATCTAACAAGATAAACGTATGGCTGAAGAAGGCTAAATCGGCTAATCCTGGTAAAAATGCGCCCTAATTTCCTTATCATCATCACTGATCAATGGCATCCCCGTTGCTTCAGCTATGCGGGGGCATCCCACCGTTCGTACACCTAATATCGATAGCCTTGCCTCAGGT
>PNEW01000008.1 GCA_002922725.1 Verrucomicrobia bacterium Opi.OSU.00C
AGATGTGTATAAGAGACAACTTCCAATGATTCAACAAGGAAAATCAGCTAAAGAAATACTTCTTAGTTCAGATTGAACCAAAAGTTTTGAAGCCTCCGTATTATCGGAGGCTTTTTTTTTGAAATTATGATATCGTGAAAAAATTTTGGCGTGCATCCTCAACCTATCATGAATCAATCCATTTATTACGTCTCACATTTTAAAGTGAAACTGATTTATTTATGTGCACTTATAATGCTTCAACTACATATATTTAACCTTGAGTTAGTTGCAGAGGATATTAACGACAAGAACAAGGTTGAAGCTTTTTTTGATGAGTGGCTGGTTAAGATGATGAAATATGAACATGTCCCTGGCGCTGTTGTTGCTGTAGTTAAGGATGGTTCAATTCAAATTTTAAAGGGATATGGGTACGCCAATATAAATAATAAACAGTTAATGGATCCAGTTAAAACACGGATTCGTGTGGGATCAATTTCTAAACTTGTTACCGCTACCGCAGTGATTCAACTCTATGAACGCAATCAATTGGATCTTAAAACCGACATAACAAATTATGTCGAACCTGATATACTGAAAAGTTATAATGCCCCAATAACCCTTCATCATTTACTCACTCATACAGGTGGTCTAGGTGAAAGATTTTTTGGCCAAACGGTAATAGATTCGAAAGATTTACTTCCTCTTGGTCAATTTCTTCACGAAGAAATACCACCACCACTGGCAAATCCGGGTGAAGTAATTAATTACTCTAATTACGGAATTTCTCTGGCAGGGTACGTTGTGGAAAAAGTTAGCCGTCAACCTTTTGCTAAATATGCTCAGGATTATATATTCAGTCCTCTGGGAATGTCACAGACAAGCTTCATCCCCCCAAAAGAATGGGATGCAGAAGTGGCATTAGGTTATAATTATTTGATGGGTAAACACCGTGAGTTACCGCGTGGTCACTGGAAACCTTACCCCGCCTCCTCACTCGTTACAACGGCAAAAGACATGGCTTTATTTATGAAGGGTCATTTAAATTATGACCTTAGCAAGCCGGATGATTTTAAACAAAATTTATATCTACATACAGAATCATTAAAGCTAGTCCATGAAGAACACCATACTCTCAATCCAAATCTTCCCGGAATCGCTTATGGTTTTTGGGTATATAAAGAAAATAATCAACATCTACTCTGGCATACCGGTCATATGCCAGGTCATAGAAGCGCTTTAATTATTATGCCTGAGCATCAACTAGGGGTTTTTCTGAATTATAATGCAGACTCTAAATTTTTAAATGAATTTCTAAGTGCTTTTATTCAACGGTTTTTCTCTAGGGAAGCAACAGCTCCTAAAGCCTTCATTAACATGCCCCCCCATTTTCAATATCTCATCCTACACGGGAACGTACCGTCATAATTGGTATCCACGAACCTCCCCTGGTAAAGCCTGCGCTTTGGTAGGGATACAGGGCAAGGAGATTCGAGTAACAACGTCACCTGACAACAATGCATTATTAATTAATGGTATTCTCAGCCAACCAATGGGTAAGGAGCTTTTTGTTCAGACAACTAATAATAAGCCCTTTGCTTTTGTACGAAATGATAAAAATGAAGTCGTACATCTATATCTTGGAGGTATTGAAGTATATAATAAAATAAAATGGTTTAAGACAGCGTGGTTTCACAGAGGATTAATTGCTGGTATAATCATCACATTCACACTTTTAACACTGATTTGTACCCTAATTCCTCTAAAAACAAGGAAAATAAATAATCAAAAAGAAACACCTCCAAAAATAAAAGTTATAAGAAAATATACTTTCATCCTTGCTGTTGCACCTTTGGCTTTTTTTATAGGTATTTTTATTCTTACATCCCTCGGCTCATATAAGATGATTGAGGAAATGCCAAAAATAATTCATGGTCTGCTTTGCATTCCATTATTTGCAATAGCTGCTTGCATTGGATTAATATATCACACTATCACCACCTGGAAGAGTCCCTATTTCAAAAATAGGGAAAAAATCTTTATCTTTGTTTTATTAACGGGACTCTTAATTTTTGCCTGGGGGCTTAATCACTGGAACTATTTAGGTTTTCAATTCTAGCTTTAAGTGTGTGTTGAGATCATACTCTACAACTAATTAACAAATATTTAAAACCATAATTTTCAAATATTAATCTATAAAGGTCTACGAATTTCTCTTCTAAGGCTTAATATTATAACTTTATTTTCCCGTTAATTGGTCGGGGAAATTATATTATTTCTTATACAAGATAGAGATATAAACCCACCAGATTTTTTTGGGCAGCTCTGGATCTTAGTTAAACATAGACACTGAAAGTGCAATGATTAAGGAGATTTGCTCATTATCTATCATGCGCCAAAGGAAAGTAGAAAAAGTCATGTTAGATACTGATCTATCGAATAACTTGAATGATAAAGTTTTAAATGATCTTAGACACTTTAGGAATAAGGAGATAAGATACCTATCCATACCCATAACTTTTAGCACAAATCTTAACATTGCCCTATTGAACAAACAAAAATCATCCTTAAATAATTGAATTATTGTCCCGCTAAACTAGGGGCATTCATGATTTTTACGAAAGTAAACAGATGAAACGTATAGATCCTATTTGAATAGGATCTCAAATTGTCATTTTTGGAAAACCCTGAATACCAGGTAGGTAAAACAACTTCTTTGTAAACCAACAATTTACTATGCCCCCAATGGGATTATAATTCCACCATTGTAGATATTGTAACTAAGGACGAAAATCGTGAAAATAATTATCAATCAATCCAAGTTATACACAAAGCTAGATTCTCACATAATTGTTCGATTTTGTACAAACACAACCTTTAGATTTTCTTGGCATTCAAAATGCTTTTAAAGCTCTAAGTGAAATTATACATGATTTATGTTTGACTGATTCCACAAATATCTTGCAACTATCAAAAGCCTTTTTCGAAGATAAAGGTACTTGATAAAAAATCAAATAATCAATCTTTAATAATAACGAGATAAATCAATCTAAGAGGAGAATATAAATGCCTAAGACTCTAAACGATATAGAAAAAATAGCGAAAGATGGAGGGATAAAATTCGTAGACATGAGATTCTGTGATCTGCCTGGTGTTTGGCAGCACTTTTCTCTTCCTATAGAAGATCTTACAGAAGACGTATTTGGTGAAGGAATGGGCTTCGACGGCTCCAGTGTACGAGGGTTTCAGGAGATTCAAGAAAGCGACATGGTATTAGTTGCTGATCCTGATTCAGCTGTTATCGATCCTATGCTGCAAATACCGACTATGAGTTTAACTTGTAATATTTTTGATCCTGTCACAAGAGAACCTTATAGCCGTGACCCTCGCTACATTGCCCAGAAAGCTGAAAAATTCCTCCAAAGTGAAGGAATAGCTGAAGTCAGTTACTGGGGACCCGAGCTTGAATTCTATATATTTGACGATGTCAGATTTGCCCAAAATGCACACTCTGCCTTCTACTTTGTTGATTCAAAAGAAGGGACATGGAACTCAGGTCGCGAGGAATTTCCCAATCTTGGCTACAAACCTCGCCACAAAGAAGGTTATTTTCCTGTTCCACCAACCGATTCATTGCAAGATCTACGTTCGGAAATTGTTCTGCGTTTGCAAGATGTAGGCGTTCAAACAGAAATACATCACCACGAAGTGGGTACAGCAGGTCAAGCCGAAATTGATATGCGCTATGCCCCCTTAACGACAATGGCTGATAGAGTCATGCAGTATAAATATATTGTACGCAATGTTTGTAAAAAGTATGATAAATCAGTCACTTTTATGCCAAAACCGATTTTTCAAGATAATGGATCTGGTATGCATGTGCACCAAAGTTTGTGGAAAGGAGATACCAATCTATTCTATGATGAAAACGGTTACGCACAGCTTAGCGATATGGCGAAATATTATATCGGTGGCCTTTTAAAACACGCCCCTGCCCTTCTCGCTTTCACCAATCCTACCACTAACAGCTACAAGCGCTTGGTTCCAGGGTACGAAGCACCCGTAAACCTTGTCTACTCGCAGCGTAACCGTTCCGCTGCCGTCCGTATCCCTCTTTACTCTAAAAGTATAGCTGCAAAAAGAATAGAATTTAGATGTCCGGATCCATCCTGCAATATTTATCTCTGTTTATCCGCTATGCTTATGGCTGGGTTGGATGGGATTCAGAATAAAATTGATCCCGGAGATCCCCAAGATAGGAATTTATATGATTTAGAACCTGAAGAAGCTAAAAAAATTAATAGTACACCTGGTTCTTTGGGAGAAGTCCTAGATAATCTTGAAGCTGATCACGAGTGGCTGCTTAGAGGTGACGTTTTCACTCCAGATGTTGTTAGTACCTGGATTAATTATAAAAGGGAGAAAGAGCTCGCTGAGTTAAATTTAAGACCTCACCCTTACGAGTTTTATATGTACTACGATTTATAAACTAGGGAATAGTAGAATAATTATCAGGAGCCGGAACGAGAATTAAACTCTCGTTCCGGCTTTTTAAATGTATGTAATAAATAAGATTTTAAGAAACCATTTTTTTGTAAAAGTCCTCCAGGTATAGAATAGATGAGTAGACTCTACAACCTTTAGTAACAAGGTTAGCAATCACTCACTGCTTGTACCGAATTCTCCATAACGTATCCGAATCTTTTTTCATCTTTTTTAGTTTCTCCATTTGTCCACTCTCACAAGTACATACCCAATCCATCAGTGCCTCCGGGCTAAGTGATTGGGCCCCAAAAGCATTAATTGTTTCACAGATCATATTATCTCTGGTTGCAACAAGTATACCTTGAGGTCTATTTGCATTAGCCACTAATTGCTCGATGATTTTATCTGCAGTTTCACCAGTAGGGGTAAAAATATAAGAAAATGTAATATCATTCGATGGGCGAACTACTTCAATTTCTCGACCACGTCCATCAAATATAAGGGTTATTCGGATACCATCATAATCGTGAATAATGCGAACCGTATCTCCCAACTGATCTCTTGCAATATCGATATTTACAGGAAAACCCTTTAGTGCAGCCCAAGCATGCAGGATATTATAGCCGTCAATAAGAAGATGTTCGCAATCTGGCACAATAAGAATAGTCGATTAATATATATTAATTGGCGTAAGAAGTTTTTACTACAAATATTAGTAAGACAATAATTTCACACAGGAAATATATTATTTGCTCGAAACTTGTAAAAGAACACTAATAAGCCTTTTATCAAAAATTATCATTTATATGATTTTTTAAAAAATGTGAATAAGCAAAGTCTATATTAAATTTTTGACTTCATTGATTTACGATAAGGTAATAGTATATAAAATTGATTACTTGACGCATAAAGAATAGTTTCTTTTATTATATAGATTGTCGTAATAGATATGGTTTTATACACAAATAACAAATTATTGTATCTATTAGATTTTAAGCGTATGTAAAGAAAGGGACTTTTATGGCTGCACCAAAGCGTCAACATTCGAAGCAAAGAAGCCGCAAACGACGCGGCGCAAACCGTTTTAAAGCACCAATACTTGCAAAAGATTCGGCAGATGGCACCGTTTACAGACCACATCGTGTGAATCCTGCTAACGGCATGTATCGTGGACGCCAAGTACTTGATGTAACGGTCTAATTTTACTTATAAATTGGAATAATTACACTCAAGGCTAATCTATAGCCTTCACGAAAATGGGAACCGAAAGAGCCTTTGGAACTGTCGCCGTCGATGCCATGGGCGGAGATCATGGACCCTCAGAAGTAGTACGTGCAGTAAAGTTGTCTTTGGAAAAATATAAGAGTATCGAAGGTATTGTTCTCGTTGGAAATGAAAACCTATTGGAACGGCTAATTAAAGTTGAAGGGATACATAAAAATCCTCGTATAAGCATTTATCCTGCATCTGAAATCATAGGTATGGATGAAAAACCTATTCAAAGCTTGAAACAGAAAAAAGACGCCTCCCTAGTCCGTGCTATCGAATTAGTTAAAGACGGAAAATGTCAGGCTGTGGTCAGTTGTGGTAATACAGGAAGTTTAACCGCATGCGGCATATTAAAGTTACGTCCCATGGACGGTGTGGAACGTCCGGCCCTCGCTACTGTCATTCCAAGTAAAGATCATAGTTTCATTTTAATCGATGCTGGCGCTAATCCGATGGCTAAATCAGACCATCTCGTCCACAACGCCATTTTGGGGAATCACTATAGTAAAGTTGTCCTCGGTCTCCAAAAACCACGCATTGGATTACTCAATATTGGACCAGAAGAAAACAAAGGAAACGAACTAACTTACGAAACAAATAAGTTCCTGAAAAAACTGAATGGCCCTAATTTGAATTACTGTGGCATGATTGAAGGATTACAAGTATTTGAAAACAGCGTTGATGTTGTTGTATGCGATGGATTCATTGGTAATATACTTCTTAAAACATGTGAAGGACTTTTTGGTATGATTCAAAACTTTCTCAAGGAAGAAATAGGCAAAAATCCCATTAGATTAGCTGGTGCTATTCTTGCTCAAGGGGCATTCAAAAAAGTTAAGAGACGCTTAGATCCTGAAAAATATGCAGGAGCACCTTTATTAGGACTTCGCGGACATGTCCTTAAAGCTCATGGAGCAAGCACGAGCAAATATATAATTAGCGCAATTCGTATTGCTTCTCAAATAGTTCATTATGACTTAATTTCCCATACAACTGACGACATCGAGTGGGCAAATCAGATCATTCGACCACATGAAGCCAAGCCACTTACTACAAGTTGAGTATTGGCTAGAATAGTATCCATCTCATATTAGTAAAGCACCTTGACATAAGATCGCATTAAAGTCTTTCTGAAATTTTATTTTTACAAAAAGTTTTATGAGCGCGTCGAATACATCATTAATCATCCGAGGGCTCGGTTCCTATGCACCCTCTCGAATACTCACGAACGATGAAATTTCCAAATTTGTTGATACCTCAGACGAGTGGATCCTCACACGCTCTGGAATAAGCGAACGACGTATAGCAGCTAAGGATGAAGCGTGTTCGGATATGGCTGTAAAAGCTGCCCACGAAGCCATAAAGATGGCTAATATCACTCCGGAAGATATCGATTTACTAATTGTTGCAACAATGACGCCTGATACAATTACTCCATCCACTGCCTGCCTAGTTCAAAACAAACTTGGATTGCGACAAATCCCAAGCTTTGATGTTGGTGCTGCATGTACTGGGTTCATATATATACTTGGTATTGGGGGTGACATGCTAAAAGCAAATTCTTATCGTAATGCACTACTTATTGGGGCAGAAAAACTGTCAAGTATCCTTGACTGGCAAGATCGCTCAACTTGTGTTCTATTTGGAGATGGCGCTGGAGCTGCAGTACTCAGTCGTTCAGATATTACCCCTGGAAGAGGTATTCTGGGAACTTATATGGAAGCCGATGGGTCGGATGCTACTATTTTAAACATGCCAGGTGGTGGTAGTAATTGCCCTGCAACTATAGATTCAGTCAATGATCGAATGCATTATTTAAAAAATGGCTGGCCGCGAGGTATTTAAAGCTGCAGTTAATGTGATGGATAAAAGTACTCGTGAAATCCTTGAAAGATTTAATCTTTCAGCAGATGATATTTCCTGTATTATTCCTCACCAAGCAAATTTACGTATCATCGATCTTCTATCAACCCGTCTCGGTATTAAAAAGGATAAATTTTTCGTCAACCTCGATCGTTATGGAAACACTTCAGCTGCTTCCGTACCTCTTGCCCTTGATGAAGCATTTAGAAATGGTCGTATTAAAAGTGGTGACTATGTTTTACTCATGGCATTCGGCGCAGGACTGACCTGGGCAACATCACTGATTAAATGGCAATGAGACAAATACGGTTTTTAAAATTCATACCCACTCTCATCATTCTGGTCTTTTCTCTTTATTTTCATGAGGGTTATGGCTTTCTCTCTGGTAAAAAGGAAGTTAAATCTCGTGACTTACCGTTAGAAATACAGGATGAACGAGCACTTGAATTAATCGAAAAGGCAAATAATTTTCGAGGGAAAAAGAAGTATAAAGATGCGATAGAAGCCTATAAGCAAGTCTATAAGAAGTATCCAACTTGTTCATTTGCCTCCGAGGCATACTATCAAATCGGGGGTATACATATGTTACGAAAGAATCATAAAAAAGCATTTACATCTTATAACTTTTCAATAGTGCGCCATCCAGATTTCCCAAGGTTTAATGAAGTTCTCGAAAAACAATTTTATATCGCTGATCTAATGATGAATCCGAAAAGTGGCCAATATTTTTTCGGGTTAAAGTTTACTAATTATGATGCAGCTATTCAATACTTTGAAACTATTATTGGCAATGCACCCTATAGTGAATATGCTCCAAAATCACTCATGCGAGTAGCCATTATGCATAGGACACAAGGAGATCAACCTGAAGCGATTGACGCACTAGATCGGCTAATAAATTTTTATTCTAATAGTGAAATAGCTCCCAACGCTTATCTTGCGTTGGCGGATACTTTCAGTTCAATGGTCGCAGGCCCCGATTATGATCAAGGTGCCACACGTGAAGCTATCAGTTATTATCGTGACTTTTTAATTTTATTTCCTAATAGCAATTTAATTACTGAAGGTGAAGATAAATTGGCGGACATGCAGGATGTCCATGCACAAAGCAAATTTGTTATTGGTGAATATTATTTCAAGCGCCGTTCAAATTATCAAGCTGCTGAAGTTTTTTTTAATGACGCTATTACGGTTTCGCCAAATTCACCAACTGCTAAACGAGCTCGTGATTATCTTAATAAGATAGGTCATCTAAAAAAAACCCAAGATCGACACAAGCGATGAAATTGTAATTACTCAAGAGGAAAGAAAATCCAACCAACTGAAACTATTAAGCTCAGATAATCAATTGAATCTATCAAATGAAAATCTCGATAAATATAGTTCCTTAACTGATATTGAAAACAAAGTAGAGGAGCTGAAAACAAATAAAAATGAGAAAACTGCACTCTTCCGACCATTTAATAACAATAGTAGGACAGAAGATGCAGATAAAAAATCACCATCGAAAGATAAGAAAAAGGCACTCCGTTTTAAGCTATTTAATAAATCCCAGGAACCGGAAGGTGATTTAATTAAACCTAAAACCGAAATCCATCTTGATTCCCAAAATAACGCAGAGAACAATTAATAGTGATAAAGCTTCAATCAATCTTTTCATGAAAGTAACAATACTCATTAATTCTGAAAAAAAGCTAATTCTTACTTATATATTACTAGCTTTGGTTTTTGTTTTTGTTCTGGGTATAAATACCGGATGCACAAGTTACCATTTAGGTAAGTCTGCCGATATGCCTTTTAAAACGCTTTATATTGAACCAGTGAGCAACCGGTCATTCGCACCTCAGACACAAGCCTTACTAAACGAAAACCTTATTGAAGCCTTTTTACGTGATGGACAGATACGTATTGTTGATGAAAGTCAGGCAGAGACAACCTTGCGTGTGGTAATCACCAGGTATGACCGTGAAATAGCTGCAAGACAAAAAGATGATACTTTTCTTGGTCGGACATTCGGTGTTACGCTGGAAGTGCAAGTTTCACTTATCGATAATCTTACGGGTAACTTATATTTTGCTGGAAGAAATCTCTCCACCAACGACAATATTTTAATAGATGATGGGTTACCTCAATCTGAGTATCAGACAATACCCGTACTTACTCGCAGTCTTGCACAGAAAATAAAAAATACTGTAATCAGTGTGTGGTAGGTACATAGTTTTCATCCATTGACATGAAATAAAACTAGTTAATTCCCATCAGCAAATTATAAAAAGATTTAAATGAAAAAATGACCGAGAAAGAAATTATTCTCTCACCCTCTATACTAGCTGGAGATCATGCAAATCTTGAGAACAGTGTCCGTATCATAACTGAAACTGGGTTGCGCTGGGTCCATATCGATATCATGGATGGAAATTTTGTTCCTAATCTAACTTTTGGCCCTCAAACTATTATTGATTTACGCAAAAATAGCCAATTGTTTTTTGATACTCACCTCATGCTTTCTCAACCACAGAATCATGTAGAGGCCTTCGCTAAAGCTGGATCAGATCTTATCAGTATCCATATCGAGCCTGAATATCCGGTGAGAAAAACCCTTAAACATATTCGTGATTTAGGGTGCAAAAATGGAATCGTTATTAATCCAGATACTAGTGTTGATTCCTTGACCCCTTATATTGAAGATGTAGATCTCATATTAGTAATGACTGTTCAACCCGGGTTTGGAGGTCAAGTTTTTCGTGAAGATATGCTTCATAAAATTGAGATTTTAAATTCCTTGCGTAAAAAAAATCATTTAAAGTTCCGCTTGGAAGTTGATGGGGGTATAAACCTGGATACTGGGCTTAAATGTCGCCAAAAAGGCTGTGATACTCTTGTCGCTGGTTCTGCTTTTTTTAATGCTAATAACAAGAAAAGTTTTGCTAAAAATTTAATCCTTTGAAAATTAAATTAATCAGTATTATCTTAATTGTCGCAATAGGGACCTTTTATAATGGCCATCTATTAATGCTACAAATCTATGGATGGGGTTCAATGCTAAGCGAATATTATTCATCTTCACAATCAATCGAAGTCGCGATTGATAAGACCTTTAGTGGTGATAATAAGTGTGGAATTTGTGGAGATGTGAACGGATATCTAAATAAAGGATATGAAAATAAAGCGAAGAATTACGTAACTCTTGAATTTAAACCTGTTATCCTGAGTTTACCTCAAATATTTAACATTGTATTTCAAAATGTTTATCATGGTTTTATCGATTTAACTAACTCATCATTAAGTAAGCGATTCGATTTACCTTTTATCCATCCACCTAAAATTTCTAAAGTTTTAGGCTAAATTTTTTAATATTAGGTAAAGAGCCAACAGGCTCCTATCAAGATAGTGTATATCTTGATCGTACTGTTTTATAAATGACAGTCTAAATGAGAAATAATCGCCAATAATTCCTTAATTAAATCAACAAATATTTTAAAGGAACGTTTTATATGAAATTTTATTCATTTTTATTAGTAGCGGTAGTATCTATTTTGATAACTAAAACTTACGCTAGTCATTCATACGATTCTAAGCGTGCAGACTCTCATGGGCCAATCATGGTGATGGGTGACCACACACACAAAACTGGTGAAATTATGCTAAGTTATCGTTATATGCAAATGCATATGTCTAATTTAAAATCCGGAAGCGACTCCATTACTATGAACGAATTATTCAGTCAGGGGTACTCTATTTTCAGCAACGACATGGATATGCAAATGCATATGATTGGAGCCATGTATGCTCCATCTGAAAATTTAACCCTAATGGGTATGTTGATGTACACCCAAAAAACCATGAATACAACTATGAAAATGCACCCGATGGGGAACATCGAGGACAGTATGCATATGGCAGAATTGATGAAGCATTCGATGGCAGCTGAAGGTTTGGGTGATCTAAGTTTATCTCTCCTATACCACATTGCTGATCTAGGTTATGCACGGATTCATTTGAATTTAGGTTTAAGCATTCCTTCTGGTTCTCAAGACAAAGAAAACAACGGTATGTTTTTGGCCTATCCCATGCAACTTGGTTCTGGTACATGGGACATACTTCCAGGTATAACCTATACCGCCCAAAGAAAGGATCTTTCTTGGGGCGCACAGCTTGGCGCTAAGCTTCGTACTGGGAATGAAGACAACTATTCATTAAGTCATTTTGGTCAGATTCAAGCGTGGGTAGCTAAAAGTTGGATACCATCGTTATCTACTTCGCTTAAAATCAACAACGAATTTTGGGGTCCTACCAATGGAGAAGATTTAAGATTATCTATGGCAAAGATGAAAAACCCATTGGCCGATGGAGCTCTTCAGGGCGGTTTCCGCTCTGAACTGGGGTTAGGGATCAACTACTATCATCAAAGTGGAACTTTTGCAGGCCAACGAATTGCATTGGAATTCACTTTCCCAATTCTCGAAGATTTTGATGGTATTCAGATGGCACGTGATTTTTCATTCATCCTTGGTTGGCAATACGCCTTCTAACCCTAATTATTGATCTATAATCGAGTTTGTTTAACTATAATCTTATTAGATATATAGTTGAATACAATTATCTGTAACGTCTGCTTTTATGTTAATATTTATTAAAGCTTTTTTTTAATACATATTTACCCACACGCAGGAACTCCAGTATAGCTAATGGAGCAAAAAAATAAATGGTTTGAACAATTCCATTCTTTTCCTGTAAAGCCTGATGATAGAATATAAGTAATGCTGCTAAATAAGCTAACCTATGAATGCATTTCCAACGTGAATATCCAATTTGTTTAACAGCCCAATCGGTACTGGTTGAAGCAAGAATAAAGAGAATAAAAAAAGCAAAAACACCTGACAAAATAAAAGGTGTTTTTAGATTCTCCACAATTTGTGAAAATATTCCTTCGTAAATTAAATAGAATATTAAGTGAAATACAATATACACAAATACACTTACCCCGAACATACGTCGATATCGACTTATCGAAGCAATAATTTTAAAATTAGGCATGATTACCCGCATTGGGCTCAATGAAAGAACAAATATAAAAAGTAAAGTTGCTGTCTTACCAAAATACTCGAGAAGGTATTTAGCAGGATCTGCAAGAAAAATAGGGTTATGTGATAGTATGGGATAAAACATATACAACCCTGGAAGAGCTAACATAGTATAAATAAATAATTTGAAACGAAATATATTTACCAACTGCCCTTTCATATTTAAGCGGAACGCGGGTATGGCGTTAATTAATATGAGAAATTGCTAATAGAATTTTCTAAGATCGACCCCATAATAAAGGTGGCCGACTTCTTTTTCGTAACCATTAAACATGAGTGTCTCTTTTCGAGACTCAAAAAATCCGCCTCCAATAATTCGCTCCGTAGCTTGAGACCATCGTGGATGACTAACATTAGGATTAACATTGGCAAAAAACCCGTATTCCCGAGGCTGTAATGCCTGCCAGGTATTAATCGGTGCTTTACTCACAAAGTCTATTTTTACTATCGACTTTATACTTTTAAATCCATATTTCCATGGGACAACTAACCGGATAGGAGCTCCATTCTGATTAGGCATAGCTCTTCCATATAAACCAGTCCCCATAAAAGTTAGTTCATTGGCCGCTTCACTCAGTGTAAGCCCTTCAACATAAGGCCAATGGATATTTCTCCTGCGCTGTCTAGGCGCTTGCCCAGGATCGATGAAAGATGTAAATTTCACAAATTTAGCATCAGCCGTAGGATCCACTAGCTTAATCAGCTTGCTTAAAGGAAATCCATTCCAAGGTATGACCATGGACCATGCTTCGACGCAACGCATACGGTACACACGCTGCTCGATACCACCAATTTTTTTAATCAGGTCGTTGACATCCATTTTTATCGGATTCCGTACTAACCCCCTCACTTCAATCATCCATGGTTCAGAATTCCAACCTTTATTAGCCAGTTTTTTCGGTCCCTCTTTGTCAGTTGAAAACTCAAAAAAGTTATTGTAACTGGTAATCAAATTATAGGGTGTAAGATCAAGTTCTTTGAGGACATATAGAGGATTAAGTTCTGTAGAAAACCCTATGTTTGCCCCATTTAGATAGCTTGGAGAAAAAACGATCCCGCCTAGCCCATAACCTAGTGACTTCAAAAAAGTTCGGCGACTTCGATAAACCGATTCAGAAGTTACCATCGATTCTGGTAACTCCCAGTTGTTTTTAATGTTGATTAACACGAGATTTAGGTAGTTTAAAATTGTACGTTTAATGAAAATGATTGGGACAAATAGATGCCATACTTTTATACTATAATCTTAAAAGAACTAGAATTATGATTCAAATATATCTTCGGGATATAGTTCTATTTATATTTTTAGTCTGAGTTCAACTTCTATATATAGTTTCAGTAAATATTTTTATTACCAGTTTAATAGTAAAAACCAGACTCATGTTTTGTTTATTTTAAGCCAATCAATCTTTTTTTATCTAATACCCTCGCTCCGTTTATCAACACGTAATATAGTTTAGTTAAATCAGCCTTGCTTTGAAAATGTATAACGGTAAAATTGAAAATCTACGTCATTATTGGTGTTGGCTTTTCATTCATGGTGTAATTGACAATCGCATCGTTTTCATATTCTCAATTTATGACTACTGGATTGGTTCCATAGAGCTATTATACAAATCAGATATCGATACCCTTGCCTAGCTCTCATTAATGATTATCTTATTTCATGTATTATCAGTATTGTAGCTTTATTTATATTATCTTTTTCGTAACTCCCAATATTTTTTTGATGTTATATTCAGTAGGGAAAATTGACTTATGAGTATAAAAATTGTCGTTGTTGGTAGTTATAACCAGGATTTATCATGGATATGTGATGAGTTTCCAAAAACGGAAGAAACAATTTTTGGTAAATTTAAGATGAGAACTGGCGGAAAAGGATCAAATCAAGCTGTTGCCGTTGCTCGCACAGGGATAAAGACTGCATTTGTTGGCTCGATTGGGAACGATTCATTTGGTAAAGAGGTGAAACAATTCTACGTGGATGAAGGAATTGAGTTTTTCCTTACAGAACAAGAAGACACCCCAACTGGAACAGCAGGTATCGTCGTCAATAGCATTGGACAAAATAAAATCATTGTTTCGCCAGGTGCGAATGATAAATTGTCACCGCTCGATATACCCGAGAATCTTGTTCGAGAAGCACAGGTTGTTATCTGTCAGTTCGAATCCCAATTGAATACTACAGCTTACGTTCTTAAAACTGCACGTGATGCCAAGGTAACAACTATCCTCAATCCTGCACCCATGCGGTTAGATTTTAAACCAGGATTAATCGACAATATTGATATATTAATTCCCAATGAAATTGAGTTCACCCAACTCATAAAACATTTCTGTCCAAAATTATATATGGACTTTACAGAGAATACTATCCATCAGTTATCCGAAGAAAAACTTCATCAGTTATGCCGTAATATTGGAATTGATACAATCATAGTTACATTGGGTCATCATGGTTGTTTTGTATCAACAAATGATAATTTTAAACTACTTCCCGCAAATAATCATAACAAAGTAATTGATACTACAGGTGCTGGTGACGCTTTTGTTGGTGCTTTTGCTTCAGGATATGTTCAGTTTAATAAAGATATTTTAAAATCTGCTAAGTTTGGTAACCTCGTTGCTGGTTTGTCTGTCACAAAATTAGGTGCGGCGTCATCAATGCCTTATAGGGATGAAATTAACTCCCTTTTCTATTAAAATATATATAATTATAATGTAAAATTATGTCACTTCAGTTTAATATTTCTCGCCGTAATTTTTTAAAAAATTCTGCTTATGTTACTGTTGGGTTTTTCGGTCTTCGAAACTTTGCTACACCTACGTTAAAGGCGCAATCCTACCTGAACGAAGTTTCGGGTTACGGACCACTCTCACCTGACCCACAATTGATCCTCGATCTGCCTCATGGTTTTCAGTATAAAGTTTTATCACGTACTGGCGATTTTATGAATGATGGATTAAGGACTCCAGGTGCTCCCGATGGAATGGCCGCATTTCCCGGACCGGGTGATCAAACAATCCTAATACGTAACCACGAACTTTTACTTGATAAGACTTTTCAAGGTCCATTTGGCCTGGAAAACGAGCTTTTCAAGAATATTGATGAAAGTAAAGTTTATGATGCGGGGATCGGAGGTATGCCTGTCCTTGGTGGGACAACTACAGTTCTATATAACCACAAAAAACAAAAAGTTCTTAAACAATTCCTCAGCCTAGCTGGAACGGCGCGTAATTGTGCAGGAGGTCTTACCCCTTGGGGCACTTGGATAAGCTGCGAAGAGACAACAGCTAGAAAAGGGAATTTCTTAACTAAAGATCACGGATTTAATTTTGAAGTTTTAGCAACCACTAAAAATTATCTTGCTGACCCAAATCCACTTGTGGAAATGGGTAGGTTTAATCATGAAGCGGTTGCAGTTGATCCAAATAGCGGAGTTGTTTTTCAAACCGAAGATGAGGTAGATGGGCTAATATACCGTTTTATTCCTAATGAATACGGGAAATTGATAAATGGGGGACGCTTACAGGCATTATCCATAAAAGATAATAGATCACTTGATACTCGGAATTGGGCAAAACTCAATAGTTCGAATATTCCTATTGGATCTAAGATGGCTGTAGAATGGATTAATTTAGAGGATATACTCTCTCCGAATAATGACCTTCGTTATCAAGGATTTGAAAAAGGGGCCGCACGGTTTGCACGTACTGAAGGCATGTGGTGTGGGAAAGGTGAGATCTATTTCGCCTCTACTAACGGTGGTAATAATTTATGTGGTCAAATATGGCGTTACACTCCTAGTCCCTATGAAGGAACTCAAAAAGAAGCTAAACACCCAGGTTACCTTGAGCTTTATATAGAACCTAATGATAACCGTTTACTGGAGAACTGTGATAATCTTACTGTTGCTCCGTGGGGTGATCTTATTGTTTGTGAAGATGGGCCTAAAGATCAATACCTAAGAGGTATCACCCCTGAAGGAAAAATTTATACACTCGCCCATAACAATTATTCTCATGATTCAGAACTGTGTGGTGTTTGTTTTGCCCCTAAACATCCCACACTTTTTGTGAATATTCAAAGACCAGGTATTACCTTGGCTATTACTGGTCCCTGGAAAACACAGATATAATTTCCCTATTTTTTATATTGATGTTCCTAGATTGAATAAAATTAAAATTACTGGATTGAAAAGAAACTAAATTGAAGGTGCTGCTTCAACTTCCAATGCCTCAGTCCGTTGTGTCTCCCTATTGAAATGCATGGAGAAAACATTAGAAACACCCTTCTCTTGCATCGTGATACCATAAATAGTGTTGGCACTGGAAATCGTTCTTTTATTATGGGTAATAATAAGAAATTGTGAATATTTGGTAAACTGTTTCAACATCTTAACAAAGCGTCCTACATTGGCGTCGTCCAAAGGCGCATCGAGCTCATCTAACATGCAAAATGGACTCGGTTTAACCATATAAATAGCAAAAAGTAAGGCAACAGCCGTCAATGTTTTCTGCCCACCACTGAGTAACTCTAAGTTTTTCATTCGAGTACCGGGAGGTCGTGCAACAATATCGATACCTGATTCCAAAACATCTTCAGCATCAATTAGCTTAAGGTTGGAATGTCCTCCGCCAAAAAGAGTGGAAAAAGTATATTCAAAATTTTTCCTCACCTGATCAAATGTTTGCTGAAATAGTTCTTGGGATGTCTGATTGATATCGTCAATTGCTGCTAGTAATTGATCTTTAGAATTCCATAAATCATCGCTTTGAGTTTTTAGGAATTCATATCGTTCTTTTAATTCAGCGTACTCTTCAATCGCCACTAAATTGACTGGGCCCATAGCGTGAATACGGCCACGCAATTTATTAATTTCATCCTGTATCACATCCCAGTTAGTGCGATTAAGAGCCTCCAGGTCTTCGGTTGTCGGTTCCTTACATTTTTGATAAGATGTGTCTTCTTCAAATTTACCTTCGTCAAAATCAATCTTCATATTTTCAGACAAATCATCACCGGCTTCCCAAAGTTGATTTTTCCAATTTATGGTTTTAAGATCTAGATCATAATCACGGCGAACTTCTTCTAAAAGGTAATTTAATTCGGAATGTTTTTTAGCTAACAGTACCTTCAAATTATTATTATTAATCTCTTTTTTGTGTAGATTATTTCGATCCAGTGCGACGCTTTCTTCGGTAACCTTAATTTCATTTTCAGCTCCAACCAAAGCTTTATGATCACGATCCAGTGATTTTATCAAAATTTTTAAAGTTTTTTCTAATTCCTCTGATTTTATTCTCGCCTCCTGAGATTCATTTAAAAAAGCCGTAATATGCTCATTATGAGTATCTATTTCCTGCTCTCTTTTAAGTTGAAGTTGATTAAGATCATGGACCTGATTATCAATCTCACTTAGACCATGATCCAGTAATTGAAGACGCTGGCGTTTTTCTGCAAGATCAAGTCGAATTTCTGAAATATTTTTAAATTCAATTTCTTTATTAAATCTCGCTTTTTGAACTTCGTTCTCCGCAGTTGTAATATTTTCGCGTAGTTTATTAATTTCACTCTCCGCATCGGAAAGTTGGTCTTGCGCAAGTTTCAACTTAGTTAATGATTTTTCCCTTTCATTCTCTAAAGTATGAACATCCGTATTAAGTTGTGCTGTACGCACCTCGTTCTGGCTTATGCTTTCTTCTGTTCCTTTTTTTTGTGCTTTGAGGGTTGATATTTCCTGCGCGACCTCCATCAATAGCTGACGTTTTTCCTCAATAGTTTTTTCATTTTCATCAAGGGTACGCTGAAGCGTTATTACCCTATTCTCCATAATAGCATAGTTTTCCTTGATCTTCGATTGACCAAGATTGAGTTTTTTAATTTCGGCCTCCCGAAGTAAATAAGAATCAGATTGGCCACCGCCATGTCCACCATAGATCAGACCTCTCCGATCAACGAGTTCACCTTTAGCCGTCGCGACAAGAAGGAAATTAAATTCAGGATGTTCTTCCCAGTAAGCCAAAAATTTCTCAAGGCTGCCGCAAAAATAACACCCTGAAAGTAGATTATCTAACATTAAACTTATATTATCCTCTCTGATATCTATCTTATCAATTGCAGGCTCCAACCAATCAGGAACATCATTATTTACAGCTTTTTTAACAGGAGGAACATCAAATTGTAAGCACGCACGACCAAGTTTTTTATTTTCAAGTACGCCAGCTATGGAAACTATGCGAGAAGTATCCTTTAGTGTAATAGAGTCTATTGCTGGTCCAAGAAGAGCATCTAACGCAAGTGTATAGGTCGAATCAACTTTAATACTCTTTGTCAAAACTCTATAGGCATCATGATCGATGAGATTATTAAGCTGACCTTGCATAATGGCTTTTGCCCCTTCACTAAATCCTTCAAATTTTTCCTGTAACCCCTGAAGCACATTTAGTTCAGCACTTTTTTGTGCTAATTTTCGATCTGCATTTTGGATATCACTTTGCATATGTCTAAATTCATCGAGATTGTACAAACGCAATTTTCCAAGTTCATCTATCTCTTCCTCCAACTTCCCTTTTCTCGTAAGGCGTTGTTGAAGTATTGAAGATATTTTATTTAAGTTAGATTCGAGAAGTGAACTATTGCTTTTAAGCTTAAATAATTCTTCACTTAAGTTAGAATGATTTACCTGATAAGACTTCAAATCTACTTCCAAAGTGGTAGAATTAGACCTAAATCTAGTTATACTACTTTCTGTCATTAATAGTAGGCGTTTCTTCTCTTCCAATGCATCTTCAGCCTCATTAAGGATATTCTGGATATCTGAAAAAGTATTACTTCTTTCCTCATAAGTTTTATCCGAGCTCCCCACCAAATCAAGTTGTTCTTGTTTATGTAGAGAATCATCCGCAGCTCGATTAGATAGAACTTTTATTTGTCCGCTTATATCAGATAATTCTTTTTCTATCTCTAAGATCCGTCCTTTTAAATCCTCTGATCGAAGTGCAGAGAATTCCGATTTATTATCCGCTTGTTCTTTTTCAGAACGGAGATCAAATACAGATTGCTGAGAACCTTGCAGATTTTCATATAATTCTGCCCTTTTCTGTCGTCGGGTTAAAATACTTTCATTTTTAACCTCAATTGTTTTCTGTATCGATCCAATTTCATTTTGGAAAATATCTACTTCACTTTCAAGTTGAGATATTTTTTCCTTGCTACCCGAATAGCGAAAGGCACTTGCCGCAAGACTAAGATGAGTAAGCCGGTGATTAACTATCTTGTAACGCAAGGCTTTATTGGCCTGACGTCGAAGAGAATTTATTTGACGAGTAATTTCTTCAATGACATCTGTAACGCGTGCCAGGTTAGTGTCAACGAGAGCAAGTTTGTTAAATGCCTCTTTTCGTTGAGCCTTATATTTTGAAATACCTGCAGCCTCTTCAAAAATAGTCCTTCTCTCAGCAGGATTTGAAGAGAGTATTTGATCAACTTGTCCTTGAAGCATAAATGAATAGGAGACTCGCCCAATTCCGGTATCCAAAAAAAGCTGCTGTAAATCCTTCAATCGACAATGCTTGCCATTAAGAAAGTAATCGCTTGGACCATCTCGATGTACTCGTCTTGTTATTTCAACTTCATGAAAAGCGGTCCCTAATTCTTTTTCGCAATCAGTAAAAATCAGAGTTATTTCGCAAAGGTTAATGGGTTTTCGGCTTTCTGAACCCTGAAAAATGACATCCTGCATTATTCCAGCACGGAGTGACTTGGCACTTTGTTCTCCCAAGACCCAGCGGATAGCATCGGCAATGTTACTTTTACCACAACCGTTGGGACCAACTATCACCGAAATCCCCTTACCGAGGTCCAATCTGGTCCGATCGGCAAAACTTTTAAACCCATTTATAATAAGTTCTCTGAGATACATCTAAAAATCTCAAAGGAACTTATTGAATCTACTCTTAGTTATCAGCAAGAGTAAAATGCGCATACTTAAAAATAAATCAATAACGTGTATCATTTAACCTATAGAATTCAGAGTGATAAGGAACTTACTTTATTAACTTCTCATACTTACGAATCATTTTCAGTTCACAATTTTTAATTTTCGCCGCAACAAGTCAAGTGCGGCACTTACTGCACGTGATTTTATCATAAGACGATTGCCAGAAAAAACAATCTTGCTTGACCGCACTTCAACAGGTGAATGATATCCAATATAAACAGTCCCTACTGGATTCTCCTTGTTTCCACCATCGGGCCCGGCATACCCGGTAATACTTAATGCGTAATCCGTAGATAAACGTTCTGCAGTACCCGAAGCCATAGCAACTGCGCATTCAGCACTGACCGCTCCATATTGTTGAAGAATCATTTCAGGAATGTTGAGCATTTGTAATTTTGTACCGTTCGTATAGCAAATAAACCCACCGATAAATGTTTTTGAAGATCCGGGAACATCTGTAAAAGCGTTTGACAGAAGACCACCTGTACAAGACTCGGCTATGGCTAACGTTTTACCTAGTGAACTAAGTTGATTTAAAACTAAACTAGAAAGGGATTCATCCCCATAACAGATAAAATCATCACCGAGAATTTGCTTACATTCATCTCCAATCGCTTCAATCTCTTTCCAACTCAATAAATCATCAATAGGACTCAACCGTAGATCTACAAGGCCAGAATGCGCGCAATACGATACAAGTAATTTACCCGGATGGCGATTAAAAATATGCTGTAGATTATTCTCCAATAATGACTCCCCCACTCCTATAGTACGAAGCTGCAAATAATATTCATTTTCTGAAATGACATTTTCGGATTGAAGTCGAGGTACTACTTGTTTTTCAAACATCGGATATAATTCATGTGGTGGTCCAGGTAACATAATGATGATTTTACCTTCACATTGTAACCATAAGCCAGGAGCTGTTCCATGATGGTTGGTAATAATCTCAGCACCAATTGGTTTTTTCGCCTGCCGAAGATTATTTTCGGTAACATCTCGGCCCATACTTCTAAAACGTGTTCTTATCGCCTTCTCAGCTTCATTATCATGAATAAGTTTTAGCCCAAGCACTTGGGCCACCGTTTCACGGGTAATGTCATCAGTAGTAGGACCTAAACCACCTGTAGTGATGACAATATCTGAATTATCCATTGAGTTCCTAAAATAGGACTCGATATGATTAGGATCATCACGTATTACTATATTTCTTTGAATTATTTGCCCGTATCGGGCAAACTGTTTGCCAAAATAAGTAAGGTGCGTGTTTTCTCTAATACCGAGAAGTAGCTCGTCACCAATGGTTATTATTTCCAGACGCATTTTATCTAATATTGCTCTTAAAATATATATTACTATAAGAGCATGTAAGTCAGAGTATGCCAAGTCAGGATATCAGTAAAATTAAAGAAAAAGTGCGAAGATTACCCCATAAGCCGGGTGTATATATTATGAGGGATCGTTTAGGGCACATTATTTACGTGGGTAAAGCCAAGGATCTGAAGAAACGTGTTTCTACATATTTTCAACCTTCTCGTAAAATGGCAACTCAACAACCAAAATCATACGCGATGATCCCTATGATTCATGAGTTTGAAGTCGTTGAGGTAAAGTCTGAACCTGAAGCCTTACTTTTAGAGGGACGTTTACTTAAGCAGTGGAAGCCCAAATACAATACTGACTTCACTGATGATAAAAGCTTTCTCTTAGTTCAGGTAGATATTCAGAACCCAATCTCTAAATTCCAGCTCTGCCGCTTTAAAAAAGATGCTTTATCTAAATACTTTGGCCCATTTGCCCATGCTAAATTACTACGCAAAACGCTTGAAGAAATGAGACGGCGCTTCGGTATACTCCTGGGTGACACTCGACCGATTCAACTACCTGATGGTAGGTGGAAGCTCTATGATGATGTACGATCAGAGATTTATGGTCATACCAACCTTGTTACTGAAGATGAGTATCGGTACAAAGTGAAGGCGGCATGTGAGTTCCTTCGTGGTCAATCAAAAGAGTGGCTGAATGATCTCAAGAATGAAATGAAATTAGCTGCCTCCAATCGTAATTACGAAAAAGCCTCAGAGTTACGGGATATATGTGCTGCACTTGAAAAAACAGTTTGTAAGACGAGAAAATTCACACATGCCCATGGTGCGATAAAAAGATTTGGGTCTCATATTGTTCTCAAAGAATTACAATTAACTCTGAAATTACCGAAATTGCCACATTATATAGAATGCTTTGATATAAGTCATATTTCTGGTACTTTCGTTGTCGCTTCAATGGTTCAATTTAAAAACGGCAAACCAAACAGTGACCAGTATCGTCGTTATAAAATTAAAAGCTTTATTGGCAATGATGATTACCGTGCGATGGAAGAAGTCGTAACTCGACGCTATTTACGACTTTACAAAGAAAATAAAGCCTTTCCAGACCTTATTGTCATAGATGGAGGTAAGGGCCAACTCAGATCTGCACTGCGTGCATTTATAATTAATGGCCTGGAGCCACCCACACTCATTGGATTAGCAAAAAAACATGAAACCGTTTATTTTACCGATGATCGTCCTCCATTCAATCTTAGCCTTAAAAATGAAGCTCTTCGACTATTACAGCGCTTGCGTAACGAAGCGCATCGCTTCGCCAATACATTTAATGCTGAGACTCGAAGTCGAAAAATGAAAGAGACAATTCTCGATGAATTTTATGGTTTAGGACCTGTTCGCCGTAAAGCACTGTTAAAACAATTTAAGAATATTAATAAACTGAAAGTTGCAACTCCCGAGCTATTACAACAAGTTGATGGAATTGGACCTAAATTATCACACAACCTTTTTAGGTTTTTAAATAAGATATAGTGAGTAGTAAACTTTTGAATGCATTAAATGTACATATATCACCCACCTTATCACATTTACCCAATTTCATTCTATAAAATCTGTATTGCCTTAATTAAATTGCGAGTAAATGATTTTTTTAATGCTTGTTTTACTTAAAATTATTCTATTTATAATTTTACCGATGTCATCCTACGCCAATGAAGACACAGTCCCTCTCACCGTTGGGGAAAATGCACCGGGAATTGCAACAATAACAGAAACTGGTGACACGCTAAAACTATCTGAAGTTTATAGTGAAGGACCTACTCTCGTTTATTTTTATCCCAAAGCAGATACTCCAGGTTGTACCGCCCAATCATGCAACCTGCGTGATGCTTATGAAAAGCTGCTCGCTGCAGGAATAAGAGTAATAGGGGTAAGTTCGGATACACCAGAAGAACAAAAAGCATTTAAAGATAAATTTCAGCTTCCATTCACACTCCTTGCTGATCATGAGGGAAAAGTAATCGAGGCTTTTCGTGTCCCGAGAAACAACGGTAAGGCGAAACGTCAGACATTCCTAATCTTAGGTGGTATAGTCGTTTGGCGTGATCTTGAAGCTCAGCCTGTGACTCAAGCACAGGACGCTCTAGCGGCACTTATTAGCTTAGATTAAGATCAAAATCTTAATTATTTCAAAGGCAATTTATTGAGGATGTTATTCTAGCTTATTTCATTCATCAACCAAACCCGACGAATGAGTTCAGTTTCTACTTCGTAAAGAGCAATATTATAAATAACAGGGGATTCTTGCTGCCCAGTAATCTTTTCATGTAAAGCTGTATATCTACCTTGGGTCATAATATTTAATATGGCACAATTTAAATTGGGTGAATCATTAAATTTTTTTTGCGTAAATCGAACGAATTGAATCTAGTCCATCTGCTATTAACTCCTCACCAGGTAATTTAAATATTTTGATCTCTTCACTGAAACAGGCGACAAATGCAGTTAGATCTCTTGCATTAAAAGCACACACATGATCATCAATTACATTTTTAGACATGAGAGTTATTAAATATGTAATTGTACTAGGCTCTCAACCATAATAATTTCAAGAGCTAAATTATAACATCACTCATCGCCAATGCTATAACAGTTTAAAGGCTAATATTTAAACCAACACGTGCTCTCCATGAACTGAATATACGATCAGTTGGACGATGTACATCGCCTTCAAAGTTGTTCTGTGGTTGGTTAGTAATATTAAAAAAGTCTGCAAAAAGGTTTGTTTGGTCGTTAATTTGGTACTTAGAAGAAAAATTAATAATCCATTCATTATTAAGATATCGATCACCATTACTATTTTCAGCCAACCTTGTTAGTGAAGAACTCTGAAAAGACAAACCGAGCCGTGTTTTAAATCCTCCAATTTCATTAAGCAGCGCCATATCGAGCATATGATTAGCTCGTTCAGGTAAAGAAAATATTTCACCTGGTCGAAAAGATGTTTTTGCTTCAGAGTTGGAATATATATAATATATTGTTGCAGTCGTATTACCCAAAGCTTGAGGCAAAAGAGGAATATTTCGATTCCACCCAAATTCAATTCCCCATATATTGGCGTCTTCACCATTTTCTGGCCTACCAATCTTAAATCCGTCAAAGGGTCCTCCTATTCTAAATGAATTCCCAAAAAAGAAAAAGTTCTTAATATCTTTATAATATCCAGCAAGAGAGAAATTACCAGTTAAAGAGTTCTTAACATCTAGACCTAATAAAAAATTAATATATTCAGTAGACCGTAAATCTGGATTACCTTCCCATATAAATTCGCTGCTGTAAAAAACCCGCCGAAAAGGGACTAAGTTAAAATAATTAGGTCGAGCAATAGTCTCGAATCCTGCTACCCTTAAATTGATCTGTTTGGTTAAAAAATAAATTAACTCGGCTGTGAAAAAGGTACTGTTATATTCACTCCTATTAGATACTGGGATTGTCTCTAAGTATTCACCTTCATCATCAAATATCAAAGTATTCCCATCTGTTTCATTTGTTGTTTTTTCATATCGAAAACCGGTATTAAAATGCCAATTTGGAGTTTTAAATCTTTGCATGATAAACATGCTATTAATTTCTTCGTATGATCGATAATTATTGGGATCACTTTCCGATTTAGAACGGCCATAATTTAATTCAAAGTCTTTAAAGTTTTCTGAGAAAAACATCCGAGAACTAGAAGGATCTATTCCTTTTCCCAACCGATAATGATCTTCAGCGATTAAATTAGGTTCGGTTGGCACTACTGTATGGCTTAATAAGTAGTCCCCATCAAAATTGTCGTAAATATGTATTTCCTCTTGATTTGTTCTTTCTTTTTGTCGATGTAGACCGCCAAAATAAAGCTCCACTTCTGTTTTTGAGAAGTTAAATCGTTTATAAAAATTAATATCTCCAGCATAATCATTATCAGTTGTAGTCGAACTTCTTGTATTTACTTCGCGAAAAAGCATTTTGTCCGCATTATATATATCTACATTACTATTAATGGTAATTTGAGGAAACAAAACATCAGATCTATTGTAGGACATATCCACATCTTCACGTAGAAATTCGATAGTGAATTGATCAGGACGGGAACGCTTATAGTCAGAAAAATAAAAACTATATTCAATACCCCAATTATCATCTTTAATCTTACCGCCACCCTCAAAACGATATATATCTGTTTGTTGAGGTTCATCGCGTATTTCACGTTTCACACTTCCACCATGGGAAAAAGCATATAAATCTGATACTACTTCATATTCACCCTCTACAAATCTCCTGTCTAACCGTTGGGCTAAATCATCATCTTCAGTTTGGCTTAGTGAAGTTTTAAAAAACAAGGTGTGTCTGTTATTCAAGCCATGTTCAAGAACACTTTTAAAACTTTTACGTCGTTGCTGAACAGTACGCCTTCCAGTATTAAGGCGCTCAATCACATTTTGAGAACCATCTCCTAAATCAATTGTTCCCCAGCGTGTGTAAATTCTATCATATGCAAGATATGCAGCCTGAGTATCAAAGTCAAAAAATAAAGCCCAGTCATGATCTTTACTGAAAATCTGATTTACTGATATATTCCCCTGCCAAACACCAGTTTCTGATAGATTTCCATAATGGTACGAAGCTTTGCCATTTACTCTAAATATTGGACCATCCAATATTCCACTGGATGGGAACCTTCCATGGAAATTAACGCCTTCAGGATCGGAATTAGAATAAGATACTACTCCAACACCACCTACTGCTTGATATTCGGAAGCCATAGGGTTACGTTTATCTAATTCTCTCATTCGGTCCCTTGGGTTAGGATCCAAACCTTTATCAACAGCAGGAAAAACAACTAATTGATTTTTCTTTGAAGCTGTTTTGGACTGAACTTGACCAACTGAATTACTCGAATCCTTATTGAATTCGAGTGCTTTATTATAGAACAATATAGATTGTTTCTTATTACCTTGCTTTTCATATAATTCCGCCGTTTTCCGATACCATTGAGAAGCCTTAGTTAAATTCTTTGAAACACCATATCCATTGCTGTAGAAATCACCCAAAACTGACGATGCAAAAATATCGCCATCCTCTGCTGCCCGTAGGCACCATTTTACAGCTTGGTTATAGTAGTCTTGAGTATCGAAATATCTGGCAGCCCCAACTAAATATTTCGCAGCCTGGCTATTACTTTGTGATAATCCATAACCCTTCCCATAGAATATCCCCAAATAATACTGTGCATTAGGGTAACCTTGCTCAGCTGCCGAATAAAACCACTTGGCTGCTTCTCTAAGATCTTTTACAACGACATCTCCTTTTGTATAAATTACACCTAAATTATATTGCGCTTTTGCATGACCCTTGTCTGCAGCATGATGTAACCATTTTATTGCTTCTACTGAATCCTTAGAAGAGCCTAATTCTGAAAAATATTCCATCCCTTGAAGATAATATCCTTCAATACTACTTGTCTTAGGAGATTTACTAGGTGCTACTGCAAGTGAGTATAAAAAGCCTACTTTTATGATTAGAAATATATAGAATACTTTTACCATACTGCTTTTTAAATAAAACGCCCCCTAATCAATAAATCACATTTAATTAGAGTTCAGTATAACCCGTATTAAATATAACATTTAATACCTCTATAAAGAAAAACTTTTGTAGCGGACTCAGCAAGTCTATAAAGCAACAGTTACTTTCATAGCTTAATAATTGTGATAGATCATACCTATCCTTTAAAACTATTCTATCACAATGATTCCTTCCATCATAAGCTTATGAAAGGTACAGTAATAAGACTTAGTTCCCATATTCTCGGGAACTCTAAATGTGATACGCTCAAATTCACCATAAGACAAAATGGAAGTTTTAATACCCAAATCACCTATAACTAGATCGTGACGGATCCCTGGGTCATTATTTCGAAACAAAATTGAGATTTTTTCTCCACTATTAAAATTAAGCGTAGGATTTTTTATCCCTTCCATATTCTGTGAAGAAACTGTGAAACTCATATCTTCGGCCACAATAACGACTTCGCGCTGTGGCTCCTTTGCTTGCAAGAAAGATATAAACAAACCCAATGCGCCTGCAATCGAAACAAGTAATATTACACTAATCAGTCCTAAATTTTTCATTAATGGTGAATTGATCATGCTGCACCCACGAGCAGGCCAGTTCCATACATTACAAGAAAACCAACAAGAAGTCCTAAAAGGTTAAGTGGTGCTAGATTTTCAATTCGTGAACGAGGCCCGACAATAGCCTCTATTACCTGAATAATCGCTCCAGCACCAATGCCTAAAAAAAAGATTGCCCAGAGAGGGGAATAAGTAAAAGCACCAATCCAACAACCGAGTATCGTAGGCACACCAGCAAGTGCTCCAAGACCGACCAAAAAAAGAAGGTTTACCTTCTCCTTAAGAATCGATGAAACGATTGCAATGCCCTCGGTAGCATTATGAATGGTAAAACCGACAACTAATAATGCACCTAAAGTAAATTCACCTAAAACATAAGCTGAACCAATAGCGAGGCCTTCACCCATATTATGAAGGCCAATCCCAAGAGCGATAAGCCAAGCAACAACGCGCGTTGAGTCTGCATTACCTTTATTATTCACCCTTCGTGTTGATAGGCCAAGGAGAAATAAGTAAGCTCCCGCTATGCCAAGAATTAATAATGCTTTCCCATGATATACCGATGGAAGTACCTCTGCAACTTCCAAACCTTCTTCTACTGCATCAATAGCAAGGAAAACCAATAGACCGACAGTAAAGTATAAAAGAAATCCTAATGTATTTCTCCCTAATAAACGAAGGAAAGGAAACCATGCAATACCCAGGGCGACAGGAATAACTCCTACATAAATTCCCAGTAAAGCAAACCGGCCAAAGGCCTTGACTGTCGGCACAGGTGATGTAGAGGCAACTTCAATTTCATATACAAAAGAAAGTCCTGTTGAAGAAAGAAGATTTATCTCAATAGGTTCGCCTATATTCCAGGGAAATGGAATTGTTATGCGTGCCTTTTCCAAAGGCTTTAAAGTACGACTGGGTGAAACTCCATGCTGCCAAAATGCACCACGAACCATCACTTGAGCAAGAGTACAAGGATCAGGCCCCGAATTAACTATATCTAAATAGATAACATCTTCAGCTAATGAATGCCTCATTACATGAAGTTCTTCTACGGGAGGAAGATCCTTTTGAAAAATTGCCAATGGTCCTTCTCGAAAAAGAACATAAATTACGACACCCAGTAGTATGAGTGGGATCAATCCATAAGTAACTTTTTTAAAAGTAACTTTATTGCTCTCGTCAATCATTGTGTCTCCTCCATTGGAAGAACCCGAAATATTCCCATCCATCCTCTTTCCGCAAATTCAGTCTTATGCGCGTGGAACATAAAATCTCCTGGATGAGGGAATTTTACTTCCACTATTCCCCTTTCTCCCTGCCCTAGAATTACCGTGTCTGTGTAATCTCTTGGTTTTTCCTGAGTTCCCGTGGGGTAGTAATCAAAAAAAGTCGCATGAATGTGGAATGAATTAATCATATCAAACTCAAGTATATTACCAAGATAGATCCTTATAAGTTCATTTTGTTTTACCTCTATAGGATATCTCTCATAGTGGAATGCTATGGTGTTTACCCCATATATTTCATTCTCTTCATCATAGTTTGGATCAAACCCGTTCATCATCATATATAGTTCACGGGCGGGAGTACGGCCTTCCTTAGGATCAATGATCCAAAACCCATATAGGCCATTGTGGATATGTTGAGTTAGTGGTGTAGCGTGACAGTGATAAAGGTGTACACCAACCGGGTCTGCATCGAATTCATAGATGAATGTACTTCCTTCAGGAACCATCTGTTTGAGCATCGCTCCATCCATCTCTGCCTTATGAAACCCATGAAAATGCATCGAGTGAGGCCTGTCTCCCAAATTCTTAAAAGTTATTTTTATTCGCTCTCCTTCGGTTGCACGAAGCGTGGGACCGGGAACATGACCATTATATGTCCAAGCGGGGAAAAAAATTCCTGGAGCAATTTCAATTTCCTTATTGACGGCATGTATATTAAATGATCGCAGGGTTCGGCCATCGGGGAGTATAGAAACTGTCCCTTCCATATAGTTATCTATATATCGATCAAGATCGAGTGCTTTTGAAGTTACATCTCCCACTGTTCCATTACGAAAGGGCTCAAGATTGAGACCATCAAGACCAAGAGATATATCTCTACTTTCATTTTCTAAAGATGAAAAAGAGTGGGTGATATAAACAGTTCCCAAGAGAATAAGGGACCCTAAAGTAATAAATATGTAATTTCGCCAAGGTTTCATGGTTAAAATTAAAAAATAATTTGTGAGCGAACGCCAAATACGGAAGCGTTATTTTCACCTTCATGGGGATTAAAAATCATCTGAAAAGTTGGTTGAACTAAAATCCATGGCGCTATCACTACCCGATATGTTAATTCAATCACACTCTCCATTATCGATACACCAGGATTAGCACCAACGTAATCACTTGAAAAACGAGTATAAAGAAAAGCGAGACCGAAATTATCTTCTGGTCTCTGTTCTAAAGGGCCCATCCAATTAATGCCGAAGTCAGTATCAAAAGATACGATATTTTTTTCTTTATCTGGGCTGTATCCCAATCGCCACCAAGTGTTAAAGGTATCTGTTATCTCCTGATTAATAGAAAAGTAAACACTTGTATTGCCATTAACTATCTCACCAGTATTAAAGTTTATAAATTCTTCTCCACTGTGGCAAAACCCACCGATTTTATATATTCCATCGCGACCCAATATATTTGATGTAATCCCTAATTCAAACAAATATAGAAATCCTTCCATTCCCCCTAATTTAACGTGCATTCCATCATTATTGATCTCTTCCCCACCAACGTTTCCATCATAAACACCCACTTGAAAATACAAGTTCTTACTGGGCTCCAAATACAACAATGCACCGAGTGCTCCTATCGGCCAGGTTGGTGCTGCATTGTTTAGCGACTGTGTGGAAAGCTCACCAAATCCACCGTTAATAAATAGCTCCGAGGATTTATCTGTCATAAACCCATCTTCGAGACTAATGAGCCCAAATTTGAATGAAATTGAGCCATCCAAAAATTCTTGCTCATACCAAATTTGAAAAAGTCGTGTGGTATTAAAGCCGACCATATTACTTAAAGTATTGATATTACCAACAAACTCACTGGGATCACCCCCTTGAATTGACTGTCCGTGAACCCGAACTAACCCATTTCGTATCCCTAACAGTTGTTCCAAATAGAAATCCACTCCAAGATCAACTAAACCGTGCCAGGAAGTACCAGTCTCATTACCACCATCTAACACACTCAAAAATTCACCGGAGTAACCAAAGAAGGGCTTTATCCCTCTAACCTGATTATCCGATTGGCCATCTAACCAATCCTTCGTTAATTGAGAAGTAATCTTGTCATTGCTTGTTTCTTCTAAGAAGAAATTCTTTTCTGCCCAAGAATTTAGAGCAAGTAACTGACAAAACACGAATAAGATAACCACAATAAATTTTCTAAGGTTGAAATGGATTTTTTTCTTATTCATACCAGCACGTATGAGACTATATTTTTAGTTATAGGTCAAGGGGTATTTGTAGACCTAAAATATAAAGTTTGATTATTCAAAATACCTGTGAATAATTAAAGTTTGATAAGTAATAATATTAATCTTATCAAATTTTGAAATACCTACACATGGCTACGAGCACAGTTGAAGATTACATAAAGCAAATTTATCTTGAACAGATAGACTCCATAGATGGTTTCGTCACTATGGGTAGAGTGGCAATTTCTTTGGGTGTAGTCCCGGGCACCGCAACAACAATGGTAAAATCTCTAGCCGATTCAGAGCTGGTAAACTATGAACCACGAGTGGGAGTTAGATTAACAGAAGCAGGAGAAGAGCTGGCAATACAGATGTTAAGACGCCATCGACTTATTGAATTATTCCTCGTCGAAACACTGGGCCTCGATTGGTCTGAAATCCATGAAGAAGCAGAAAAATTAGAGCATGCTATATCAGATCGTGTTCTTGAGCAAATGGACACTTTGCTCGGTCACCCAAAGGTGGATCCACATGGAGATCCAATACCCTCTGAATCAGGTAATCTAAGTAATGAACTTCTTATGAATCTGGGTAATTGTATACTCAATCAACCACTTAACATTGCACGCATCACTGATCAATCTTCCGAATTTCTACAGTTCGTTAATAAAAGCGGCCTAATGCCTGGAGTAGAATTAACTGTTTTAAAACGAGAATCTGCTGCTGATGCTATTACTCTTCACTTATCGAATGGGATGAGCCTCGTTGTCGGAACACTTGCAGGTGAGAAAATCCTTGTGGAATAAACACTCGTTTTCGAGATTCCGATCCACTATTTCATTTTTATCGACTGAGCAGCAAGTAGTTTAAATTTATTGATCTTATCACGATATTGAGCCGCATCTTCAAAATGCTCATTTGTAACAGCATCTTGGAGTCGAGTTTCAAGATGTTTGATACGATTATTAAGAAGATTTTCTGCGATAGCCTTTTTTGGGATTTTACCTAAGTGGCTACCTCCTACATGCATCTTATTTAACAATGGATTAAGTAAACTTATAAAAGTAAGATAGCATCGTGGGCAACCTAACCGGCCAGATTTTTCAAAATTATGTCGGGTGCAATCACAGCTTTCACAGCGAAGAACGTTTAATTCCAATTGAAAAGCTACCTCTTCTTCAATATTCACTAGGCCGAGTAAGTCGTACCCTGGTAAATGTAATAAACCACTTTGTTCGGCGTGTATCTGGCAATAACTTTCAGAGGTCAATTTTCCGTCCAACACAAGAGAGACATGAATAACCCCCGTCTTATCACATTCTAAACACTTTTTCTCATTTGGCATATCCATACTAGTAATCCTTTTTTATAAAAAAACAATTATCCTTTTATTTTATTATACAAATACACATCTGCACCTCCAATCGTACCCTTAAATTTAAGGGCCTTAACAATCAAATAATGTAAATTTAAAAATGCTTACGATCTTTCGAACGTTTATCTTTTATTATTTTGCCACTATGCAAAATACCTTTATGGATAACTCTGTCTCGCCAGTGTTCAGATGCGTCAAACATTTTTAATTTTGGATCGACAGTTGATATAAGAACTCCTGCTTTATTTCGGGGGAGCATTCCAGTGATTAATCCATCAGCCCTTACAAAAAAAACTAGGGAAGGCTGACTCTCTTGCTGATGTGTTATTACTACTAACCCACATATAATTGTTTGCTGCATAAGTTTGCATCGTTGGGGGTGTCAATACACCCGAAGTGGAGATAAAACCTTTTACTTTTCTCACTCGAGGACCCAAATAATTAAGTGTCTTTCTCCACTTTCTGGTACCATAATTACCTACATGAAAAGAATGGAACATAAGCTTAACACCTTTACGTTTATACTCCCGATAGAGTTCTTGATAGCGAAAATCATGACAAATTAATGCACCACATTTAACTCCATTTATCGTGAAAACAGAGAAATGACTACCTGGACTATAATGTGCTAAATCATCAGTGCTCTCTGACTTATCTCCAACACAGAACAATTTATCGTAGCGATCTACAATTCTTCCATGATTGTTAATAATGTACAAACTATTATGAGGTTTATGCTTACCACTCAGACGATGGCTTGAACCGAGAATCACCCACATTTTTAATTCACGTGCAAAATTAAGGACTTGCTCACTACAGGAATAAAGTAAATCCCAATTAAATTTATCATACGATTTAAATTCCGAACCAGCATAGCCAGAAAGACAACCTTCAGAAAAGTGTACCACTGCAGCCCCTTTGTCTTTAGCTTGACGCATTTGTTGTATCACATACCGGGTATTTCGGTTTATGTCTTTATCAACCGGGAACTGACAGGTTGCGATAACAAGTTTCATGGATATATATTTATTATAATTTTTTTAACCAGATTCTCTAAATTCTAGAATTTTTCACCCGTAATAAATTCGTAGGCAGATTTACCTAATAAATACTCTCGATCTGCTGAACTGCAAAAGGAAAGATTGCGGTAAAAATCAAAATGTTTTTCATAATCACAGTTAAATGACATGTGTGCAACAAGCCAAGGCCAATCACTACCCCAAGTGATCTTTGTAAAGCCTACGTTATTGAGAAGAAATTTTAGTTGTTTTTCTAGCATATGGATTTTGATATTGTTATTTTTGAACCACCAAGGCATACACGAGCATAACCACAGATTATCAAGTTCTGCAACTAGTTCATATGAACGTAAATTTTGTTCTAAGTACTTGTCCGCATCATTGTTTTTATACGCGATTCTTCCACAGTCACCTCCACCGTGACCTATCATAAATCGAACATCCTTAAACTCACGAAAGACCTCTTCCATCATTTTGAAATATTCTTCAAAATTTTGAGATGGGAAATAATTCTTTGACTCGTCCCAGTTTTCAGAATTAAGGATTACAGGAAGCCCCTTATCTGCTGCAAATCTATAGAGCATTTTCATTTCTGAGGAATTGGGCAGGAGATGTTGATATCCAGGAAGTAATTCTCCTAATCCACACATACCTAGCTGAAATTGCTCTTCAAGTTTAGATATGCAGTTTGGTTTCCTTGGATCTGGTAAAGAAAACCAGTAGAATCGATCTTTATATCTTTGCCAGGAATCAATAAAATACTGTATTGGGTTTTCACCCAAGCTTGGGTGATCCGGGTCTTTAATTGGATTATCAGGAGCACCTATATCTTTTGGATCGTAACTGGTAAGTATGGCTTTATCAACTCCTACTCTATCCATATCATTAATAAGATTTTCAACTTTGCTGTCATTGAATTGAGGCGCTTGCAGCAGATTGATGTGTTGAAAAATATGTGTTTCACAATCGATTACCATGGCTTTATCTCCTTACAGAAAACATGAATATTCTCAGTTGAATTTGTCAAATCGCTCCTTGTCAATTCCATATACAATGAAGCTTAATTGCCTCTAGAAATCGTTTTGATTAGAAGGTGATCTAGATATACCTTAGCCCATCAACCTCCCTTATTTTAACTTAAAGAAATCATTGGAATGATATCTTTTCGCGTACTAAACGCTGTGGATTACCATCCGATAGCGTAGCAGGATCTTCGGTGATCGGCCCCGGTGCTGAGCATCCCGGTATCCGGATCTCGGCGTGCCACCGTTGCCCCCATTCCGCATACTTCCTTATGCACTATCTTATGTCCTAGAGCTTTTAAAGACACTTCTGTCTCTGCTGAAAATCCTTTTTCTAGTGCCAGTTGACCGGCAAAATAATCATGGGGATAGAAAGAGTCCGGCATACTATCGGTGCCAAACCTGGCTGCCTCGACGGCTTCTTGAGGATTCATTTTAAAGAGCAGAGTATTGAGGATTAATTGTAAACAAGCTTGAGATTGATGGTCACCACCCGGACAACCGATTGTCATCTCTGGTTTTCCTTCATTCAATACAATGTAGTTAACTAAAGTCGTTCTTGGACGTTTGCCTGGTTCGACCATATTAGGATGATCATTCTCTAAGTTAAACATTTCAATACGAGTGCTCAGGGTACAGCCCAGCTCTGGGAAAAACACGGCGTCAGCTAAAGCACCACCGCTTGGCGTAGCGCATACCATGTTCCCTCTCTCGTCCATGACCGCAATGTGGGTTGTGCCATGTTGGTGATCATTCTGTTCCGTGGGATTCGTATGGGGGGGCATTGAATTGGAGACTTGTTTCCCCTCGTGAAGGGAAAAAAACCAGGGATTGCCGGCTGGTGGAAGCTCAGGGTAAGCACGGTTTTTATCAATAAGCGCGGCGCGCTCAGCGCCATAATCTTTAGCGATCAAACCGTCAATGGGAATAGTTGAAAAATCAGGATCGCCGTAGTAAGCTGCTCGATCTGCGAATGCCAGTTTAAAAGCTTCAACAATTGTATGGATATAGTGTGGCGAATTATGGCCCATAGACTTGAGATCGAATCTCTCCAGTATATTCAGGGTTTGCATCAAAACGGTCGATTGGCTCCAGGTAGAATGCCCGCAAATCTCGTACCTGCCAAAAGTGCTTCTTATCGGTTGGTCGAACTTGGCATGGTAATTTTCAAGATCTTCGAGGCTGAGAATACTCCCTACACTTTGCGCGTAGTCGATAATTGATTTTGCAATTTCACCCCGATAAAATAAATCACGCGCGGCTTTAAGTCCTGCTTGACGGTTACCCTGATCTCTGGATTCAGCTTCGACTAATTTTCTTAATGTATTTCCCAGACTTTTTTGGACAAGGAGTGTTCCGGGTTGAGCAAGAGTGCCGTTCCGGAAGAATATTTCCATGCATCCGGGAGGGAAATTTCTGCTTTGCTCACCGATCTTTTCCAGATCTAGTCTGTGAAGCATATATTCATAGAATGGAAATCCGCTATTAGCATAATAAATAACTGATTCCAGGATATCACTTAATTTTTTTGTGCCATAGCGTTCAAGAAGCGAAATATAAGCATCAACAACTCCAGGCACGGTAATAGCAAGATGCCCTAACGGCCCTGGCCCTTTTGGAATACAGTCCAGGTTCTGTGATTTATAAAAATCGATCGTTGCTTTAGTCGGTGCGCAACCCTGACCACTCAATGAGAGAAGATCTCCAGAGTTAGCATCGTAGAGCATAAATACTCCTTCAGCTCCTAATGAATAGGAAGCCGTTGGTTCAAAAACCGCGGCCGCAAATCCAGCCGCGACCAATGCATCAAATGCGTTACCTCCTTTTAAAAGAATTTGCATGCCTACCATCGATGTGAGGTAGTGTCCGCTGGATATTATTCCCTGCTTTGCATGGATGACAGGTCTTCCGGTAGAGCCCCAAATACTTTCTTTTTCTTTCATCGATTGATAGGATTATTTGAAGAATGCTAGACTGATGGTGTCGAATTAATAATCGACTAAAATATAAGTAACGTTCTTGTGAATTATTCTATAGTGACTCCAGTGGTCAATATAAAGTCATTTTACGGTGAGTTAAAAAGATGGAGCCGATGAAAAGACTTTTTTCACCTTCGCCGTTTACAGGGTAATGGATATATTAGACGGTCGTGGCGCTGTTATGGTTACCCCCCCTACCTACCTAAATTATCAGGAAAATGTAATTAATTGCAGTTAGCGTTATCCTTGCCATATCTTTGACATCCGATCTAAACGCTATAACAGCATGAAAACAATACCTATAAAAATAATTTCGATTCTGATTCTTTTGCTCTATTTACCGGTTCGCCTGTCGGCCCTCCCTCAAGATCTGGAAATATTCACTGATTTTGAAAATGTCAGTGGTGAAGGAACAATCTACATTGGCGTGGAGCCGAACGTAATTACACTCATCGGATTCACGGTAGAAACTCTCGATGATCCTGCGCTCTTACACTCCGGAACGAAAGCGTTAACACTTGGGCCTGGTCAGGAGGGAAAAATAATAAGCCCCCGCGGGATTCATACCTTAGAATTTTACGCGGCCGAATCAACAGGGGGTGGCAAAATCGAGGTTAGAGGAGATAAAAACAGCGAGGGAGGAGCCGCCGGCGGATTTGGTGAAGTTATAACCGTGATAGGAGATAATGGCGAAGTTACCGGACTACCAGCTAACATCAGCCCGGGAGTCAACCCGGCCTTACAAAGCTTTATTGCTGACAGTGGCAATTTTCTTGATGGAACTGATCTGGAATTCATTGAAGGTATAAAAGAAGTAAAGATTCTCAATGTTACAGGAAAATTTTCCATTGATGATCTTGGCTACACACTCACCGATAAGCCTGTCAATAATACGGTCTATACCCGCTTTGAGTCGGATGAAGGATTTAGGGTAGGTGATGGTAGACTGGAACCTTTTTCTATTGGGGTTTCTCCTAATACCGCTACTTTTACCAGTACTGGTGGTACTGGAGGTGGTATTAGAGCTAGTGGTGGCGGCCCATCTAGTGCCCAAATAGCTCAAGCATCCGGCCCATCAAACCATTCTTTTAACCAATCTTTTATTGTAGAGGCTGGAGGGGGGGAATTCACAATCACCTTTGAAACTCCGGCTTATGAGGTGGATTTTTATGCAAATTGTCAACCTATAAGGGATCAGACAGATATCGATTGCACAGTTGAAGTCTTCGATACTAATGATAACCTGCTCGTGATCGTAACAAATTTAGAGTCGACTGTTGATCCACTATATAAACCTGCTTTTCTTACCTTTAACGCAGATGAATTGGGAGCACCCGGAGGCATTGGGAAGATTGTTTATAGTGATGAAGAAGATGTGAACGCTAATATTTATACCCGTAACGGTATCGATGATTTTGGTTTCACCCCCATTGGAGCACCTGGTACAGGGTCGACTGCGACTCCAACGACCCCAGCAGTCCCAGCGCCAGAGATCACGACGCAACCGGTAAGTCAGTCCGTAACATCGGGACATACAGCAACCCTAAGTGTTGAGGCAACAGGAGATGATCTAACCTACCAGTGGTATGGGGGGTCGAGTCCTGATGT
>PNEW01000009.1 GCA_002922725.1 Verrucomicrobia bacterium Opi.OSU.00C
CTTCAAAACCGATTTATTCTGAGATTTAATCTATGCTAGTAAAAGCTGAGATCACTAGGTTGATTGTACTTGGGTTGGCATCTTTTTTAACCGCATATGTTTCCCCGAAGCTTTTCGCTGTACTTTAATAACTTCACCAATCACACTAACGGCAATTTCTGCCGGTGAATCTGCGCAGATGTCCAAACCTATTGGTGCATAAATTCTTTCCAAATCCGCAGGATTAGTACCTTCTGTAACTAATTCTTCAAATACGCGTTTTACTTTCCGATTACTACCAATCATCCCAATATAGCCGATAACATGTTGTGGTAATAACACACGTAGTGCTTCTTTATCGATCATATAATTTCGGCTAACAATAACGACAGAATCAGAAGGTTGCCATGATTCTTTTTTAAACACTTCTTGTGCTGATAAATTACTAATAAGGTTTTCAGCGTTGGAATAATATTGGTCGCTTAATAATTCAGCACGATCATCGATGACCGTGACATGAAAACCACAACCATGGGCTAAACTCGCGATCGCTTGAGAACAATGGCCTGCACCAACAAGAATGAGTCGGGGGGCAAGTTTTTGCGGTTCAATTAACACTGTCACTTCGCCACCACATATTGCGCCAAATGAATCCGGTTCATTTTCACGTAAAGGATACCTTTTTAAAATAGGTTCACCGGTCGAATTAATCGCATTTATCGATTCTTCAATAACCAAAGATTCAAATTTACCTCCTCCTATGGTGCCGGATATTTTTCTGTCGCTATAGACAATCATCTTAGAGCCCGGTTCACGTGGGACAGAGCCCTTAATAGAGGCTACTGTTACTAAGGCACAATTCTCTCTGGTTTTACGGGTTAGAAGAAACTCTTCAATAATTGACTCAGTCATAGCCAATGAGTCTTGTTACCATTTCACATAGGTCAAGACCGTAGATAATACTTGGTATATGTGTGTAGCATCGTAATAAGGTCTTTCTTTACACAAAAGGTCGCAACATAACCTACGAAAAATAAGTAAGATCAAATTAAAGCAAAATAGTGGTATTAGTTAAGCTATTTTCCCCTAATACAATTGCCGAATAGGCTTTGATCACATTAATCGGTACGTCATTGAGATTTCAGTTGTTATCTTTTCCAGGAAAATCGTAAAAATTGAAATTTGTGGGTAAAAATTCTAACTTCCCGACAGTGTAAATAAATCACAATCATTATCAATGCGCTTGCAAAACTATAGTGAAGTTTATTTAAAAATTATTGGTTCGCCACATTTATAAATTTAGATCTTTTTAAGAAAATTAAAATATAAGTGCAATAGGGGTGGATATTTAAATATTAAGACCTATAATTTTGATGGTGAATTAAGTTATGATTTCAAAAGAACAAAAGACATAAATTAACATTACGCTTTATATAAGACTAATAATAATCGTATAAATGAACGAAAAAGAAAAACATGAATTGAAAGCTGACTTTGAGCGTGACGGGTATGTCTTTATCCCAGGATTTTTAAAAGGTGATACATTACGCGAACTATTGAGTAATATTGATAGGTATTTAGAAACTATTGCGCCTAAGCTACCGCATGGTTCAGTTTTATACGAAGATATAAACCGACCAGAAACATTGAAACAAACAGGAAAACTGCATAGACATGATAAATATTTTGAAAGGTTGTATTATGGAAATCGGTTTGAAAAGTTGGCGGAAATCCTTCTAGGAAGTTCATTAAGCAGGGAAGCAGACAACTTTCAGTATTTCAATAAACCACCTAAAGAAGGATTGCCTACCCCACCACATCAGGATGGCTATTACTTCAAAATTAAACCCTGCGAAGCCGTGACTATGTGGTTAGCATTAGAAGAAGTGGATGAAGAAAACGGTTGTGTCCGCTATGTTAAAGGATCTCATCAACGCGGGATGCGCCCGCATGGGCTATCAGGAACATTAGGATTTTCCCAAGGAATTACCAATTATGGCACAAATGAGGATAAAGCCAATGAAACAACATTTCATGCTCAAGCAGGAGATTTACTAATACATCATGCGATGATGATTCATCTAGCAGGAGCAAATACTTCAACAACACGTACGCGTAAGGCAATCGGGATGATTTATTATTCTCAAAATGCAAAAGTAGATCATGAAGCAAAAGCAGTCCATGAAGCAAAAGCGGTCCATCAACTTAAACTTGGTGGACAATCTTAAATCAACAACAAGAATTTAAATTTATCAGGTGATTTCTTATTTCCAGGTGAATTTCTTCTTGCTTTCCATAGGTTAGAAGCTATTCATTTTTCTTTCTTATAGCTACATCCTATAAAAGTAAAACAACCTATTCGAAATTATTTAATTTATAAGCAAAGATATTATTTTGTAGGCAATAAGAAGTATTATATGAATATAACAATTAATGATCTAATTGATGCAGGTGTTCATTTCGGACATCAGCTGCGCAGATTTAACCCCAAAGCTAAAAAGTATGTCTATGACAATCGATATGGAATTTCAGTTATTGATTTAGAGCAAACATATAGTCTTTTAAATGAAGCAGCTAGTTATATAGAAGAACTTGTAACTTCTGGCCAAAATATCCTTTTTGTTGGCACTAAACGACAAGCTCAAGAAATTATTCGGGAAGCTGCGACTTCTTGCCAAATGCCTTTTTGTGCTAATCGTTGGATGGGGGGAACACTTACCAATTACTCAACCATTAAATCCAGCTTGGATAAATATAAAAATTATCTCGCAATGGAAACTGATGGTTCTTTAGATAAACTACATAATAAAGAAGCTTCAGCAATTCGACGCGAAATGAATAGGATGCAACGAAATTTTGAAGGTCTTCTCGAAATGACTGAATTACCAGCGGCTATATTCGTGATTGATATAAATCACGAACAAATAGCAGTAGCCGAAGCTAATAGGATGGAGATTCCGCTTATAGCTCTTGTTGATACTAATAGTGACCCCAATCTCATAAACTTGCCTATTCCTGGTAATGACGATTCAATTAAATCTATCCGTGTTATTGTTGAGACGATAATAGAAGCAGTGCAGAATGGTATTACTCAAAGAGAGATACAGGCTAAAACAATGGCCATATCACCTTCACCCATTGTACGTGAAAAGACTAAAGAGGAACAATTACCGATCACTGCCCCCACTCCCAGCAAAGACGAAAATCAAGCATTTGATGAAATACCAACATCCTACTCATCAGATAGTGATGATGATCCTTCTCCAACTACCTCCAATTAATAAACAGAATCTTTCTATACTAGATCAAAAAAAATAAAACCCGATGAGTATCATAATTACCGCACAAATGGTGAGTGAATTGCGATCCAAAACTGGAGCTGGTCTTATGGATTGTAAAAAAGCTCTGACAGAAGCAAATGCCGACTCTGAAGAAGCTTTACTCATTTTGCGCAAAAAAGGAATAGCTGCAGCAGACAAAAAATCTACTCGTACTGCTAGTGAAGGACTAATTGAACAATATATTCATCTTGGAGGTAAAGTCGGAGTATTGATTGAGGTAAATTGCGAAACAGATTTCGTAGCTAAAACAGAAGATTTCAAGAAATTTGTAAAAGATATATGTCTTCATATTGCAGCAACAAATCCAGTTTGTATTTTACGTGAAGATGTACCAGAAGACTTGGTTGTAAAAGAGCGTGAAATTGCTACATCACAAATACAGAATAAACCTGCACATATTATTGAGAAAATTGTTGATGGCAAACTGGATAAATATTTCCAAAGTATATGTTTACTCGAACAACCTTTTGTTAAGAATCCTGATCAAACTATTCAAGAGCTTCTCAAAGAGATAATCGCAAAGCTCGGTGAAAATATAATTATTCGTCGGTTTGTTCGCTATCAGTTAGGGAATTGAAAGTTAACAGTTTAATTGGGGTTCATTCCATTAAGCTAAGAGTTCTTGAATATAGTTATTTAACTCATCTAGCTCTTTATCACTTAGAGAATGATAAGGTGACCTTCGATATCTTTTCGAATGGCCCGCGATTTCTAAAATTCCGTGTATCCCCGCATCACGGCCACCTTTTACAGTATCTAAATATTCAAAGAGTGGCATATCGTAATCCCGAATAAATGCTATTGCCTCTTTTATATTTCCTTCAGTAATGGCATCCCAATAATTCCATGTTAATTCCGGTTTAAAGGTTATAAATACTGAAAAACTACCGTCTACACCATAGGGTAGAAGGTTCATATGATTTTCTTTTAAACCTCCTGCGATAATTGCCCACTTATCATAGGCTATACTACAAATTTTACGGCCATAATTATTACAAACATCATCTTTTAAAGCAACAATACCAGGAACCTTATTAAGTAATGCTTCAATAACTCCAACAGCAAATGTTAAAGATCTTTTACCCAGGTAATTAGTTACAACCATAACAGGGATGTATTGGCTTGCTGCTTTATAATGTGAGATTAGACTTTCTACAGTAGTTGATGATCCCCAATCAGGAGGTAAGACCATTAACATATCAGCACCCAATTCTGAGCTATATTTAGCAAACTCTACTGTTTTCCCAGTACACCATATTCCAGTAGCCGCTACTACCATCACCCGCTTATCAACGTATTGAACAACTACTTTTGTTAATTCAGCAATCTCAACATCCGTTAGTAAGGAATATAGACTATCCCCATAAGTTAATATAACATTTTTAGCTCCAGCATCTATGACGAAATCAATTTGCCTACGCAAACCATCCCAATCAATATCACCATTTATATCAAATGGGGTACGAATAGATGGACATGGTCCCATCAAACAAGCACGAAGCTCGTGAGGACATCTTTTGGTCTTTGATGTCATTAAATATTTTAAGGGAAAGTATATTATTTAACACCCTTTTAAGGCGTTTTCAAATTCCTTATCCCAACGTTCAAAGCTTTGGATAATAGCTCCCATATCACCACCATAATTAAGAAATCTTGCTCCTGCATCAATTAGCCCTTTTAGATCATCACCACCAGTTGTAGGTCTACCCCATGCGAGCCCATTTTTTTCTGCAGAATTAGAAACCTTCTCTTGGGCCTCCATAAATCGAGGGTCTTTCAAGTCTGAGGGGCAGCCTAAACGCATACTTAAATCACTTGGTCCTACAAAAAGAATATCTAATCCATTAACCGCTGCAATCTCCTCAATATTATCTACTGCTTGAGGAGTTTCGATTTGAACCGCAATTACTGTTTCCCGATTATAATGATCCGTGTATTCCTTTAAATTAAAATTCCTATAGTAATCACCATCTAAACAACCACCATCTACACCTCTGTCCCCAACTGGGTGAAATTTAGCATTTTCAACAATACTCTTTGCCTCTTCGGCCGTATTAACAAGTGGAATCAAAAGACCTGTTGCACCATTATCTAAAAGTTTCCCTATAGGAGTTCTTTCTCTTAATGAACTTGGGCGAATAATGCAATCGATATCATGAGCGTGTGAATTGATAAGAAAGTTCTTTATATCTATTGGATTCCAAAAATTATGTTCTGACTCAAGCCAAATACCATCATATCCATTTTCAGATGCATATTGAGGTATAAGTGATATAGGATTGTAAACACATACTGTCCTGGCAACTTGACCACTATTGAGCTTTCTTAATACTTTTGAATTTCTCATAACTTAGATTTTAAATATTTTAAAATGAGGTTCATGACATTATCTAGAAGCCGACCTCATAATTTATTGAAATAAATGTCAATAAACAGTTAAAATATTAATTAGTAATTATTTATATACACAAATTTTTGTATATGTGCTCAAATATTTATTTTTTATATTCAAGATTTCTTGCTTTTGGGGTAACTACCCAACCATTTGACCATTGGACAAGTAGCTTTTAATTCTTTTAGTGCTTCTTGTACTTCGAGGTCTTCGTAATGACCTATAATATCGACAAAAAAGTAATAATCCCATAATTTACGTTTATTTGGTCTAGATTCTATTTTGCTCAAATTTATTCCACGTTTACAGAATGGATCTAAGGCATACTGTAAAGCTCCAGGCTTATCTTGCAAAGAAAAAACAAAACTCGTTTTATCTCGTCCTCCTCCTAATCTTCCTGATGGAGAATTACCTATTATTAAAAATCGAGTTACGTTTTCCATTTTATCTTGTATATTCTCCTCGATTATTGGGATTTTATATATTCTCGCTGCTGTAGCTGAGCCTATTGCTGCTGTTCTAGGTTTATCTTTTATTTGAAAAACAGCTTCCGCTGTACTTGACGTATGAATTTCCTCTATACCTGGAAGTTTACGTGATAACCACCGTCTACACTGATCTATAGCAATATCTTTAGAATAAACTGTTTTAATATCGGCCAATGAAGATTGGGAGATAAGGCATAACGAAATATCCAAATATATTTCAGAAATAATTTTAAGATCTGTTTCCACGAGTAAGTCAAGGGAATGAGTTACCGATCCCTCTGTTGAATTTTCGACTGCAATAACTCCATATTGAGCTTCACCTTTTTCGACTGAAGAAAATATATCGGAAAAAGTATTTAAAGCTATATAATCTAAACTGTTACCAAAACTTTTTAGAGCAGCTTCATGAGTAAAAGTTGCTTCCGGACCAAGGTAAGCTATAGTAATTTGTTTTTCTAAACGTATAGTAGAAGAAATAATTTCTCTATAAATTGATCGAATTGCATCATTCTCTAATGGACCCTTGTTTTTAGAATCCATTTTGTTCAATATCTCTGATTCCCTAGTTGGATCATAGACATCTTTTCCCAACTTCTCTTTAATACGACCTATTTCAATAGCCAATTCAACACGTTTATTGAGACAATCAATAATTTTGCTATCGAGAGAATCTATTTTATTTCTTAATTTTTCTAAATCCATATTGAGATTAAATTTTACCTGAAGTTGGAAGTCCAACGTCAGTGTCACTTAAGGTTTCCATTTCATGATTAGATGCTTCTAGAATCCATTCATTAACTTGCTCTGGTGAAAGAATGTCTGATGCTGGCAATTCTTCAATAGAACTCAACCCACAATATTCTAAAAATTTATCACAAGTTTCATACTGAAGTGGTCGTCCAGGTAGATCTGCTCTACCTGACACCAAAATAAGTTCGTGCTCAAGAAGGGTATTTATGGAACTATCTGATGATACCCCTCGAATAGCTTCAATCTCCGATCTTGAAACTGGTTGACGGTAAGCTACGATTGCTAATGTTTCCATTGCTGCTTGACTAAGTCTTTGTGGTTTTGGGTTGTCTCTTAAAAGGCGAATCCAATCTGCAAAATCAGGGCTTAATGATAGCCTATATCCATTCGGACCATTAACTAACCTATAGACCTCCTTATTTTTAATTAAACTCTCTGCTAAAGCATCCATGCTGTCTCGTATTTGAGTCGCAGTAATAAGAACTGGAACTTGCTTAACTATATTTTCCGTCGATTCACCTTCTACCATTCCACCAAGTAACATTTCTTTTTTTAAGGGTGAAGGTAAATTATGATAACGGGTTATAATATCTTGAAAATCTTTAACCGTTAAAGATTTTGAGGATGAAAAAAGCAGTGATTTAAATATTCTTTGAAAATTGAACTCCATAATAAAATTTAATCTTATTATTAAAGTTATATGTTATTTTGGCTCTTTGGCGATAAAAAGTGGTTGTAGTTAATTCGCAATTGGATCATATGTAAAACTCAATTTATACAATAATGTTTTAAAACTAGCTTAAAATTTCCCTATAATAAAAAATGACACATTCTAAAGAAAAACCTAAAAGGCCATACTCTTCTATCCTTGTAGATGGACCTAATCGGGCTGGGGCTCGATCCATGCTAAGAGCAGTCGGTTTTAATGAAGAAGATTTTAAAAAACCAATCGTAGGCGTCGCTTCTACTTGGAGTATGGTTACTCCATGTAATATGCATATAGATGACTTAGCGAAGGAGGCTAAAAAAGGTACAGATGAAATTAATGGGAAAGCAGTTATTTTTGGTACCATAACCGTTTCTGATGGAATACCCATGGGTACCCCTGGGATGAAGTATTCTCTGGTTTCACGTGAAGTTATCGCTGACTCAATAGAAACCGTTGCTGGTGCTGAATGCTTTGATGGTCTTGTTGCAATTGGAGGATGTGATAAGAATATGCCTGGTTGCCTTATGGCCTTAGCTAGATTAAATCGTCCTGCAATTTTTGTATATGGTGGCTCTATACTACCTGGAATACACAAAGAAAAAGAAGTCGATATTATATCTGTTTATGAAGCTATCGGATTAAAATCCAACAACCAAATAGATGAACAAGAGCTTTGTGAAATCGAATCATGTGCTATTCCTGGTCCAGGATCTTGTGGTGGTATGTATACTGCTAACTCTATGGCATCAGCAATTGAAGCCTTGGGAATGAGTCTTCCCCATAGCTCATCACAATTAGCAATATCAAAAGATAAATTAATCGATGCATATAATGCCGGACATTCTGTCGTCAAATTGATTAATAAAGATATCAAACCAAGGGATATCATGACACTTAAAGCTTTTGAAAATGCCATCACCACAGTAATAGCTTTAGGTGGTTCTACAAATGCTGTACTCCATCTTCTAGCTATTGCACACTCGGCTGAAGTAAAACTATCAATTGATGACTTTTCGCGTCTTGGTAAGAATGTTCCCGTATTATGCGACTTAAAACCTAGCGGACGGTATAGTATGGCACAATTAATACGTATTGGGGGAATTAGCCCATTATTAAAAACATTACTAGAAAAAGGACTATTACATGGAGACTGCCTAACAGTTACTGGAAAAACTTTACGTGAAAATCTTGAAAATACAAAACCTTATCCGAAAGAACAGGATATTGTAAGAAATTTCGATAACCCTATAAAAGCAAATAGCCATTTGCATATTCTCTATGGAAATATAGCCCCTAAAGGTGCCGTAGCTAAAATTACTGGTAAAGAAGGATTAAACTTTGTTGGTGAAGCTATAGCTTATAATTCTGAAGAAGAGGCACTCAAAGGTATTTTAGATGGGACAGTACAGCCAGGTCATGTAGTAATCATACGCTATGAAGGACCTAAAGGGGCTCCCGGAATGCGTGAAATGCTCGCTCCCACTTCAGCAATTATGGGACGTGGCTTAGGAAAAGAAGTCGCCCTTATTACTGATGGAAGATTTTCTGGTGGTAGTCACGGATTTGTTGTTGGCCATGTTACACCTGAAGCAAATATAGGTGGACCGATCTCAGTAATAAAAAATGGTGATACGATAACTATAGATGCGGTAAATAATAAATTAAATATTGAAATTTCAGATGATCAATTGACAAAAAGGCTTAAGGCATGGAAAAAACCAAAACTTAATGTTAAACGTGGAGTACTCGCTAAATACGCAAAATTAGTTAATTCTGCTTCACTCGGGGCTGTAACCGATGCTGATGTTTAGATCTTTTATTATATTTTGCCCCTCCCTATACTTTATTTAAATGAGCTGGGATCGTTTCAAAAAATATTATCTTCCAATCGAAAAATTAAATTTTTCACTCGATATCAGTTACATGGATTTCTCCTCATCCTTTTTTAGAAAGATGGAGACGAAGATAAATTCAGCGTTTGACTCAATGGAAGATTTAGAAAACGGAGCAATTGCTAATCCAGACGAAAATAGAATGGTCGGGCATTATTGGTTAAGAATGTCCCAACTTGCTCCAAATAAAAAAATCAAAAAAGAAATAGATCTAAATTTTGAACAGATCCAATTATTTTCTTCCTTAGTAAGATCAGGAAGTATTTCAGGTGAAACAGGTAAATTTAGAAATCTTCTTATAATTGGAATTGGCGGATCAGCTATTGGCCCACAACTTATATGTGATGCACTACTCCAATTGAACAAGAAGGATATACAAGTTCATTTTTTGGATAATATTGATCCAGACGGTATAGATATAATACTCAACCGATTAAAAAATCAGTTAGGCAATACATTGGTTATAGTCATATCTAAATCGGGAAATACCGCTGAAACTCACAATAACATGCTAGAAGTAAAATTCGCCTATCGTGATGCTGGTTTAAATTTCAATAATCATGCTGTTGCAGTAACCCACCCTGGAAGCGTTCTTGATCATTATGCAATGGCTTCTAATTGGATAAAAACATTTCCTGTATGGGAATGGGTTGGTGGTCGGACCAGCTTATTTAGTTCAGTTGGATTATTACCAGCTGCCCTACTGGGAATTGATATTGTAGAAATGAGAAAAGGTGCCGCTTCAATGGATGAAGTTACACGCATTAGAAATAGTATGAAAAACCCAGCAGCTTTACTTGCTCTTATGTGGTACTTAGCGACCAATGGTAAAGGGTCTAAAAACATGATCATCATACCTTATAAAGATCGTCTTTTACTATTCTCCAATTACCTACAGCAACTTATTATGGAATCACTTGGTAAGGAAAATGATCTTGATAATAATAAAGTAAATCAAGGAATTTCTGTTTTTGGCAATAAAGGTTCGACTGATCAGCATACTTACATCCAACAATTGCGTGATGGGCTCGATAATTTTTTTGTTACTTTTATTGAGGTTTTAAAAGACAGAAAATATTCATCACTCGAAATTGAATCTAATATTACTTCTGGAGATTACCTACAGGGATTTTTATTAGGTACTCGATCTGCCTTATATGAAAAAAAACGTCAATCCATCACAATAACAATTGACGAGGTAACGCCCTATACATTATCACTTCTAATCGCCTTGTATGAACGGGCTGTAGGACTTTATGCTAGCTTAATAGGAATTAATGCTTATCATCAACCCGGTGTGGAAGCTGGAAAGAAAACTGCCATTCTCTACCTTAATATAAAAAAAGAAATTTTAAAAATAATGCAGAGTAAACCAGGGAAAAGCTATACTCCTGAGGCTCTTGCAACTGAATTAAACCTTGAAATTAATCCAGAAATAATTTTCAAATTACTGGAACATTTATGTGCAAATAGCCAAAAAAGTATCAATAAAATAAAAGCTGCTAATTTTTATGACGCAAATTATTACTTCAAACCCTAGTCATTAGAGATTTTATTTTTATACTATATATATTATTAAATGATGATCCTAAAATCAATATTACTTCTGAGTCTGTTCACTGCATTGTCTATAGGTATTTCTGGTTGCGCTAAAGTAAATCAAGACGAAAATCCAATCCCTTGGAGTCGTCCTGCTGACTGGGAAAATAAAGCGCCTGGAATGCCAAATATGTGATTGGATTTGTATAAAAATATAATTACTTATGTCTCGACCAACCGTTTGCTCCAAACCTGGTCAGCTTTATGTTATAGCAACACCAATAGGAAATCTTAAAGACATAAGCGAGAGAACAGCGGAAATTCTTATTAGTTGTGATTTTATTGCAGCTGAAAGCTTTTTGAAAACTAAAAGGCTATTGAATCATTTAGGGATTAAGAAAAAGATACTTCTTTATCATGAGCATAATGAAATCTCTCAAGCGAATAATATTGCAGGTTTAGTTGAATCTGGGAATATTATATCACTTGTTTCTGATTCAGGAACGCCAACAATTAGTGATCCGGGATTTAGATTAGTCCGCGAATGCCGCCGCCGAAAATCATTAGTGACCCCTCTTCCGGGACCTTCAGCACATGTAACTGCACTTTCAGCATCAGGGTTGCCAAGTGATGGCTTTCTTTTTTTAGGTTTTTTACCTCCTAAATCATCGGCACGAATAAAGTATTTCAGGCAGTTTGCCGAGTTTGAATATACGCTTGTATTCTATGAATCTTGCAATCGTATTACTAAATTCTTAAATGATTTAATAGATGTATTAGGTCCAGATCGAACAATTTGTGTCGCTCGAGAGATGACCAAAATACATGAAACATATTATATAGGACTAGCTAATGATGTACACAAAGAAATACATAAAAATAAACTTAGAGGTGAATTTGTAGTCATTATAGCTAAAAAAGGCTTTCGACTTTAGTCCAATTAATAGTGAGAAATAAATCTCCATACATATCGATTATCGATGTAGGTAGTAACACCATTAAACTATTAACAGCTATAAGGGGTAATCCTATACACATAATAGAAGATAAAACTTATGAGACACGTATTATTCAACATTCATACAACATTAATAAATACATTTCTCAAAAAAGTATTAAAGATGCATGTAGAAGTATTCATCAGCTCGTTCAGTTAGCTCAAAAATATGATCCTAAAAATATCACTATTGTTGGTACTAGTGCTATACGAGATGCAAAAAATCTAGATTTCTTTAAAGAAAAGGTTTTAAAGTGCACAGGTTATCATCTACAGGAGCTAAGTAAAGAAGAAGAGGCTTTAACAGTCTGCCAAGCTGCTATTCAAGATCCATTATTAGCTAATATAAATTCTTTTTACCTTCTTGATCTTGGTGGTGGTAGTCTAGAGCTTATTGAATATTATGAAAAATCTATCAATCAACTAGTAAGTATCCCCATTGGAGTAGTTCGTGTTGCCCATAAATATTTTGGTGATAAGGACATCATTTTAAACAAATCGATAGCCATAAAAATCAACCATTTTATTGAAGAAAGAATTCAAACAAGCGGTTTCTCTATAGAGAATAAAAATCAACCACTAGTCATCACAAGCGGATCCTTAGCAGTTGCAGGTGAAATAATATTTAAACAAAATCCAAATCTTAATAATAACCAAAGGCGAATCTCGGTAAATATCCTTCGAGAACTATACGCCAACATATCAGGACTAAACATAACCCAACGATTAAAGCTCCCTGGGATGTCCACTTCTCATGCAGACATATTACCTATTGCTTTATTAATATTTATCTTTTTTGCTGAAAAAATTGATGTCAATTGGGTATTGCATACAAAATATAACCTACGTTTTGGTTTGGCTACTAAATCTCTTTCTAAAATCATTTAGGGCAAATAATATATCATTTGGAATTGGAGCTTCAATCTTAAGTAAATGTCTAGTGATAGGATGGTTAAATATTAATTCTCTAGCATGCAAAAATATGCGTGAAATAATCGGATAATTACTTTCTTTTGGATTATAACCATACAGACTATCACCAATTATAGGATGTCCAATATGCGATAGATGAACTCTGATTTGATGTGTCCTCCCAGTGTGAATATGGATCTTTAATAATGCTGCTTTATCACTAAATACTTCTTCTAGTTGCCAATCTGTATGGGCATAACGGCCATTATGTTTTACACTCATTTTTACTCTATTCGAATGATGCCTACCAATGGGGTACTTTATTGTCCCAGATAACAATGTCGGACTCCCACTTACAACTGCTGAATATACCTTTTTCAAAGTTCGATTTTCAAACATTCGGCTAAGTTCTAAATATGCAATATTAGTTTTTGCTATGAGAATGGCACCTGATGTATCTTTATCCAGTCGATGTACAATCCCAGGGCGCTCAACACCACCAATACTACTTAAAGATTCTCGATAATGATATAAGAGTGCATGAACAAGTGTAGGAGCAACCGTTCCATTACCAGGGTGTACAACCATGCCTGATGGTTTATTAATAACAGCTATATATTCATCTTCATAAAGTATATGAAGTGGAATATTGACTGGTTCAAGTGTGAGTTTTTTTACTGGAGGAATAGTATAATAAATTACATCCCCCTTTGATAAACGTTGGCTCTTTATGATTGCTTCATTATCATGCCAAACAAGACCTTCATCGAAAAGCCTCTGAATCTGATTACGACTAAGTTTTGAACATTCATCATGTAACACCTTATCTGCTCGTACACGATTAAATTTATCTTGGACTTCAAAAGAAAGAAGTCTTTCCGTTAATTCATTTTTCTTGGTCAATTTAGCAACTCCCAATTATATCATTGATCTGTTTAATGAACACGGTTTTCTTTGAGTCAGGCATAAGTGCGATTTCAAACCCATTTCGTGCTAGAATTGCCAGTTCTTTTTTACTGAATTCTAATTCCATTGCTAAAGCAACATACTCTTCTTCTAGTTGATTACCAAAAGACAAAGGGTCATCCGTATTTAAGGTACAACGAACTCCCTTATCGAAAAGAAGACGAATGGGATGATTATTCATTGATTCAATAACGTTAAGCTTGAGATTGCTTATTGGGCAAACATCGAAAGTAATATCTTTATCAATAACCATTGATATAACATCATTATTCTCAATTGCCCGAATGCCATGTTCCACACGATTTACCCCCAGAATTTCAATTGCTTTTTTAACGTTAGAAGGACCTCCAAATTCTCCTGCATGCGCTTTAGTGAATTTATTTGCTTCACGGGCTTTTACCCAAAGAGATTTCGTCCATTCTTCAAGAGGCAAGAGCTCCGTCCCATGAAGATCTATCCCATCTAGCTTTTCCCAATTCAGACAATCATCAATAACTGGTGCCATTGATGGAGTATATTGATTACGCAACATCCCCATAAATACTCTTACTTCTAAGCCATCCGGTATTGCGTCTCGAATAGCGTTTATAATTTCAGGCCCAGGAATTTTAAAGTAATCAATTATTCCTGCATGAAAACTAATTTCAACATACTTAACATTTTGCTCAAGATGTTTATTAAAAATAGATTTTGCTGCTTTATGATACCTTTCAGGTGAAGTAAACCAATGCAGTGCCATAGTGATTAGTGATTCCTCAAATTCACTAAAGCTCTCGAATTTAAAATCATTGTTCCAGGATAATGGTGGATCCCGAAACTTAATAGGATCTATACTTTGTAGTAATTTAAAAGGTAAAGCACCTTCTATATGTAAGTGCGTTTCTGTTTTAGGAAGGCTTCTGATAAAAGTGCCAAGTTGAGAATCAAACTGTTGAGGCATCGTCAATTTACATATTTAGTAAACAAAATAATGATCGATTTAAATCATCTACTTCGTTCTATACAATTTATTTTAACTTAATAAATAATCTGGATTCAGTTTCACTAGTGATTTGGGTATAAAAAGACCATCCTTTCTTATAAGTTTTCCATCAAAATATATCTCTCCTCCACCATAATCAGCTCGTTGAATTGATATTAAATCCCAATGGATTTGTGACCGATTCCCATTATCGGCTTCTTCATAAGCTTGTCCTGGTGTAAAATGGAAAGAACCCGCAATTTTTTCATCAAATAAAATATCACACATGGGTTCCTTGATATATGGATTAAACGCAATTGCAAATTCGCCAATGAAACGAGCACCATTGTCAGTATCTAATATTTCTTTCAACTTATTTTCATTTCCGTTTGCAGAAGCCTGCACAATCTTACCATTCTTAAAATCAAAATGGATATTATCAAATGCATTACCCTGATAAACTGTCGCTGCATTAAAAGTTATTTCGCCTTCGACGCTGTTTTTAATTGGAGCGGAAAATACCTCACCATCAGGTATATTATGGGTTCCCCCACAGCAGACTGCATTAATTCCTTTAATAGAAAATCTTAACTGAGTACCTGGGCCTCTGATCTCCACAATTTCAGTTTTATTCATTAATCTTTTTAGTGCATTCATTCCAGTTTTCATACGTGAATAATCCAGAGTGCACACACGGAAATAAAAATCTTCGAATGCAGCTGTACTTTGCAAGGCTTGTTGCGCCATTGCAGCAGTAGGCCATCGTAATACTACCCACTTTGTCTTCTTTACCCGCCAGTTGATTACTGGCTTCAAGAGATTTGCCGCAAGATTCAATTTTTTAATTGGTATATCAGAAAGTTCAAAAATATTGTTGGCTCCTCTAAGTGCAATATATGCATCCATTTGTCTCATTAATTGTAATTCTTTTTTACATTTGATGAGGTACTCTTTTTCTACCCCTCCTTTGTACAATTCTCTTGTAATACGTGCTTCATGTAGCTCTACAAAGGGAATTGCCTGTCTTTTTCTTGCTGCCTGAACAATAGCAATAACCATATCATTAGGAACATCAAATGCATCGATTAACACATTTTCATTTTTTTTCAAATTTGTAGAAAAATCTGTTAAGACGTGTGCTAATTCATTATAACGTGGATCCATATTAAGACTCCTTATAAAATTTTATCATTTGGTTTAAACAAATATCGAATACCCGACCGTTTCAATTAAACTTTTAATGGTTCTATTCTAAAAATATTTCATCTAGCTTGGCATCAGCCTAATGTAAGAAAATAGATTTCTTAGGGTAGACTAGAGCATAAGTTTTAATTAAAATACTATCGTGCTGACTAAGTTCCTATCAGAACCTCTTGTAATCTCTAAAGAGCAATTTTGGGTTGTTAAACATATTTACATAAGTAGTAATTAAACACATGCCCCATTAGAGTTAATTCCAATAAAATTCACACTGATAAATAGAACCATATTGTCAATTCGGAAAGGGAGTACGAGTAGCAGGCATTTCTTTTTTTGGAAAACATATTCGAGAAACTGCTTCATCAAAATCGCTGACACCACTTAATATTTCTATTTTCAATCTAAGAAAATAAAAGGGTATTTGAGGTTCGTAATCAATTGGTATCCGTACGGCATCTTTTTCCGTTGTAACAACCATACCTAAATTAAATTTAGTAGCTTGATTGAAGAATTCCTCAAGTTCAAGAGAAGAAAATCTATGATGATCGAGAAAACGCCGTCTAAGTTTTATCTGAGCACCACTATCAATTATAAAATCCTCAAAGCTTTTAGGATCGGCAATACCACTAATAGCAGCGACAGATTTACCTTTAAGAGTTGATACTTCTAACCTTTCTTCTCCATTAACCTTCTGTAAATAATCTGGACGGTGAGCGCATTCAATTATCTCGGCATCAGGTTTATATCGATGTATGACATTTTCTAATACTTTATCAGTATTACCATTTGATTTAGTAACAAAAATATAAGAGGCACGTTTAATATGTTTAATAGGTTCCCTCAGAATTCCTCTTGGAAGTAAGTGATTATTCCCAAAAGGATTAGTTTTATCAATAAGTAAAATATTGAGCTGTTCCTTCAGTGCTAAATACTGAAAACCATCATCTAAGATAAGTGTATCTACACCAAAATTTTTTATGGCATAAATTCCTGCTTTTACTCTGTTTTTATCTACAATTACAAAAACCCCAGGTAAATTTTTTGCCAACATATATGGTTCATCTCCTGCCATTTCTGAATTGAGAATTAACTTACGTCCATCACTGACAATTTTAGGTGGTGGTGGGGCACTATGTGAAATCATTCGCCACCATTTTTTTAAGATGTTCTCATTTTTACTTTTGTATCCTCGGCTGAGAATTGCAACATTACGACCGCGGTTAGTGAGATGACGTGCAAATATTTCTACAATTGGTGTTTTACCGGTTCCACCAATAGTCAAGTTTCCAACAACAATTACCAGGCAACCAAGATGTTGATCATGTAAGATCCGATTTTTATAAAGAAGAAATCTAATTTGAACAACAAAACTAAATACTTTGGATACTCCTACCAATAAATATTTATAGGCATTAATATAATGTCCTTCACGTTGATTATAAATAACGTCGATAGTAAATTTCTCAAAATCCTCGAACCATCCTCTTAAAATATCTCTTACATATTTACTCATTTGGATTACTAAAATATTTATTCTAAATTAGATATTTAAGCTACTTTAATTTTCAAAAAATATAACTGAATGTCCTTTGAATCACTTATTCGCTTGCAGTTATAAGTTCTTTGTGTGTTGTGTGCTCGACATTATTAGCGTAAATATATTTTAGAAAGATCCTTGACGTTTTATGAAATGAACCTTTTTAAGGCATCAATCATAACACTATAAAAAAATGCAAATTAATTTACTCAGATGTAAAATCCATCGAGCTGAGGTTACGGACTCTAATACACACTATGAAGGTAGTTTAGGGATTGATATCTCTTTCATGGACAGAATCGGTTTAAATCCTTACGAAAAGATTCTTTGTGGGAATATAGAGAACGGAAATCGCTTTGAAACATATGCAATTCCTGAATCCCATAATTCGAAATCAATAGTTCTAAATGGAGCAACCGCACACCTTGGTCAAATAAGTGATAAAATCATAATTATGTCTTTTGCTCTTGTTACAACTGAAGAGTTAGAGAATTGGAAACCTAAAATTATTGTTCTAGGTGAGAAAAATAAAATAATTAACTCTACAAACTGTTGAACTATAAGCTATTCATTCCTGGACCTGTAGAGGTATCTCCAGCAACCTATAGGGCTATGACCACCCCTGTTATAGGTCATCGTAGTGTTGAGTTTGTCTATCTATTCAAATTAATTCAGACTCATTTACAAAAGCTTTTTTATACTCAAGATCCTGTGTTCATTAGTACCAGTAGTGCTTGGGGTGTTATGGAAGGTTCAATTCGCAACTTAACTTTGAAAAAGGTTCTAAATTGCATGTGTGGTGCTTTCTCTGATAAATGGCATGATGTCTCTGAGCGATGTGGAAAGAAAACAGGATCCGTTAAAAGTGATTGGGGACAAGTAATAGATCCTCAAGAAGTTCGCCATGCATTATCTAGTGGGCAATATGACACAATTACACTTGTTCACAATGAAACATCAACTGGAACTATGAATCCTTTAAAGGAAATCATGGAGGTAGTTAAAGAATTTCCTGAAGTCATATCTATCGTTGATACAGTCAGTTCCTTTTCTGCATTACCCATTCTAAAAGATAACCTAGGTATTGATGTTATGATCACCAGCTCACAAAAAGCACTTGCATTACCACCTGGACTTTCACTTTTTAGTGTATCAGAACGTGCTTTTGATAGAGCCACTAAGCTTAGAAATCGAGGATATTACTTTGATTTCTTAGAATTCCTAAGAAACCACGAAAAAGGAATGACTCCGTCGACTCCCAATATTCCTCTTGTCTATGCTCTTCATTCAAAATTAGAGGAGATATTTAAAGAAGGAATTGAAAATCGCTATTTACGCCATAAAAATCTAAATGATAAAGTTCATAACTGGATTAAAAAAAAATGAATTCAAATTATTTCCTGAAAAGAAATATGCATCAGTTACTCTGAGTTGTATTGAGAATAATCGAAATATTGACTTAGATATGCTCAATAACCTACTCAAAAGACGCTATAATTGCATTATTGACCAAGGATATGGAAAAATAAGAGGGAAAACATTTCGAATATCCAATATGGGTGATGAAACCGATGATACAATTTCTAATCTCCTTAACAATTTGGATTCTATATTGCACGCAATGAACTAAGTCTAATAAATTTTCGTGGAAAGCGCTTAATTATATGACTATGAAAACTTTAATTATTGCCGAAAAACCGAGTGTTACACGTGATATAGCAAGCACGATCGGTAATTTTAAGAAAAACGATAATTTGTACGAAAATGAAAAGTACATTATCGCTTCTGCTATAGGACATCTTGTTGAACTTTATATGCCTGAAGATATCGATAAAAAACTAGGCTATTGGAGATTAGGAGCACTACCAATTATCCCAGAAAACTTTGAACTAAAACCTATTGAAAAAACGAAGGCTAAACTTACTGAACTTCATAGACTCATTAAGAGAAAAGATGTTGATCTTATTATTAACGCCTGTGATGCAGGTCGAGAGGGTGAATTAATTTTTACATATATTTACGAATCAGCAAAAGCCAAAAAAAAAGTTAAAAGGTTGTGGATGCAGTCTATGACTCGTGGTGGGATCAAAAAGGCATTCACTACTTTGCGAAATATAGATCAAATGAAACCATTAGAAGATGCAGCTCGTTGCCGTTCTGAAGCTGATTGGATGATTGGAATTAATGGAACACGTGCATTTACCACACGAATTTACGGATCAAAAAGTGGGCAAGTTGCTACCGTAGGTCGCGTACAAACCCCTACCCTCGCTATCGTTCTCACAAGGGAACTTGCTATTCGCAATTTCAAACCAAAATCTTACTGCCGCATTATTGGAAATTTCTCTATAAAGGAAGGTACCTATGAAGGTGTTTATCAACGTCCAGATTTTAAAAAACCTGAGAACAATCATGATCGTATAGATCGTATTTGGGATAGTCAGAAAGTCGACCTCATATACACCGAACTTAAAAAAAACCAAAATGCTATAGTTAGCGAAGAGAAAAAACGCACAAAACAAAATGCCCCTTTACTATATGATTTAACATCACTTCAAAGAGAGGCTAACAATCGTTACGGGCTCTCTGCCAGAAACACATTACAAATTGCTCAGGCTCTTTATGAAAAACATAAGCTTTTAACTTATCCCAGAACCGATTCTCGTGCTTTGCCAGAAGATTATATTGAAACATGTAAAGAGATCATAAGAAATTTAAAAATTTTAAATTCTCTTGGAGATAATATTCTTAAAAATGACTGGATTAAGCCTAATAAACGCATATTTAACAATGCACGCATAAGTGATCATTTTGCGATTATTCCGACAGGTCAAAGTCCAAATAAACTTAAAGATATTGAAGAAAAAATATATGATATGATTGCAAGGCGTTTTATCGCTATCTTTTATCCCCCTGCTCAATATGATGTTACTAATCGAATTACTGAAATTAATGGTCATCCGTTCAAGACTGAAGGTAAAGTGCTAGTAGAGCCAGGTTGGTTAAAAGTCTACGATAAAAATACTGAAAAGAATGATAATTTACCTGCTTTAACTACAAAAGACGGCTTTCCTCCTCAAGCTAAAGTGGTCTCAATTACTAAAAATATTGAAGAAACTAAACCCCCACTTAGATATAATGAAGCAACTTTGTTATCTGCAATGGAGGGCGCAGGAAAATTTGTCCATGATGAAGAACTTGCGGAAATCATGAAAGACAATGGCTTAGGTACACCAGCTACCCGAGCACAAATTATTGAGCATATTATAAATACTAAATATTTAATACGTGAAGGACGAGATTTAATACCTACTGCTAAAGCTGAAGACTTAATTGAGTTCCTAAATGCAGTGAAAGTCAATGCACTTACTAGTCCGTCAATGACGGGGGAATGGGAACACAAACTTAAGTTAATTGAAGAAGGCAAATTAACTAGATCTGAATTTATGAAAGGTATCATTGAAATTACCACAGAAATAGTTGAACGCACTAAATCTTTTACAGAATCAGATTCAGATGCACGTATTAGCAAAATTATAGCTCCCAGTGATGGTAAGCCTATGCTAGAAACTCTACGCAACTATAAATCGCAAGATGGAATATTTCTTGTTTATAAAACAATAGGCAACCGCAAGTTTGATGAAGACGAAATAAATAGTCTCGTTATTGACCGTTCAATTGGACCTCTTGATGGATTTAGGTCTAAAGCAGGCAAACCATTTTCAGCTATGCTTAAAATAGATGATAACAACAAAGTGAAATTTATTTTCGAAAACCAACCAAAAGACAATAAAGCAAGTGAAGATGAAATATCAGACTTATCGAAATTTCCTGTCTTAGGTCAGTGTCCTGCCGATGAAGCTCCTATACATGAATCGCCTAACGCCTATGTTTGTTCAAATTATTATAGTAAAAATAAAAAATGTAAATTTCGTGTAAGTCGAACATTACTAGGGAGAACTATTCCCCGAGAACAATTTGATAAGCTTCTTAATAATGGAAGGACTGATCTTTTGGACAAATTTCGCTCTAATCGTACCAAAAGATTATTTTCTGCTCATCTCATACTTAAAAAAAATGGTCAAATTGGATTTGAGTTTTCTAAAAAGAAGTCAATAAAGAAAAATAAAGGTTCTTGATTTAGAAAATAATAGTCCTTGAATTCATAAAAAACATATATACTTAAGCCATTTAAATAATACGAACTTCTACTTAAATAATCATGCCTGTTGCTACCCCTAAACAATTTGCTAAGATGTTGGATACGGCACAAAAAGAAGGATATGCCTACCCTGCAATCAATTGTTCTTCACTAATTACTATTAATGCCGCGCTGAAGGGTTTCTCAGATTCTAATTCAGATGGAATAATTCAATTTTCTACTGGTGCCGGCCAATTTGCTTCTGGTTTAAACAATAAAGATATGGTTTTAGGTGTCCACGTCTTGGCCGAAATGGCACATCTCCTCGCAGAAAAACATAATATCTTTGTTGCACTTCATACTGATCATTGTCAGCCAGAAGTTGCCCCAATATTTTTAGATCCACTTATAACACTAACCGAGGAACGTCGTAAAAAAGGGCTGAATAATCTTTTCCAAGGTCACATGCTTGATGCGTCTGTTTTATCCTTGGACGAGAATTTATCCATATCGAAAAAATATCTCAAGCTCTGTGCAAAAAATGAAATTATCCTTGAAGTTGAAGCGGGCGTTGTAGGAGGTGAAGAAGATGGTGCAGCAAGCGGAAGTGATTATCCTGATGATAAACTATTCACATCTCCTGAAGATATGCTCAAAGTATATGATCACCTTCAAGGGATAGGACGGTACATGTTTGCAGCTACTTTTGGTAATGTTCACGGGCATTATAAACCAGGGACAATTAAACTGAAACCGGATATTTTACAAAAAGGACAAAACGCTGTTATCGAAAAATATGGGAAAGAATCTAAATTTGATCTTGTTTTTCACGGTGGTTCGGGCTCTCCATTAGACCAAATACGTGAAACCATAAATTATGGTGTTATTAAAATGAACATTGATACAGATACCCAATATGCTTTTACACGTTCAATTGCAGATCATATGTTAAAATACTATAATGGAGTTATTATGGTCGATGGCGAAATCGGAAACAAGAAATTTTACGACACTAGATCCTATTTAAAGAAAGGTGAAAACTCAATGTCGAAACGTGTGATGCAAGGATGTAAGGATTTATATTCTTCAGGAAAATCTCTGTTTGGGAAAATATAATTTTTAACACACAATACCCAGGCTGGATAGAGAATAACTTATAATACTTTCAGGGCAACCAGGGATATTTACGAAAGTTTGGTTTTCGTTTTTCTAAATATGCCTTATGCCCTTCATTTCCTTCTTCAGATAAGTAATATAATAAAGTTGCATTACCTGCAAGTTCTTGTAATCCAGCTTGCCCATCGCAATCGGCATTAAAGGACGCTTTAAGACACCGAATTGCAAGTGGACTTTTTTCTAATATTTCACGAGCCCAAAGAACCCCCTCTTCTTCGATTTTATCAATAGGCACTATTTTATTAACTAACCCCATGGCAAATGCCTCATTGGCATTATACTGCCGGCATAAATACCAAATTTCACGAGCTTTTTTCTGCCCAACTACACGCGCTAAATAGCTGGACCCAAAACCACCATCAAAACTACCTACTTTGGGTCCAGTTTGTCCAAAGATTGCATTATCAGCCGCTATTGTAAGGTCACATATCAAATGCAATACTTGTCCACCTCCAATCGCATAACCTGAGACAAGAGCAATTACAACTTTTGGCATTGTTCGAATCAATTTTTGTAATTCTAACACGTTTAATCGAGGAACCCCATGGTCATCAATATAGCCACCTTTACCACGAATAAGTTGATCACCACCTGAACAGAATGCATACTTTCCATCAGTATGGGGCCCAGCTCCAGTCAGAAGAATCACTCCTATGTCACTGTCTTCAAGTGCATTATTAAATGCCTCGATCATATTACTTATAGTTTTTGGACGAAATGCATTTCTTTTCTCAGGTCGGTTAATTGTAACACGAGCGATACCATCTAACTTTTCATAAATAATATCTTCGAAATCTTTAATTTTATTCCACTTTATATTCATTTTCTAAATACCTTTCATTTTAGTTTCATAAATTATTAGCTATTAAATAGTTCAAGTCATTTAAATAGCGGACATCTTTTTTTCTGTTTGTCTTAATTTCCAAAATGCGAATCCCTGAGGATGGTAAAACACTTATTATCCCCCTAAGTTCATTAAGGGTTTTTACATTAACATACTCAATACCATAAGCTGCAGCTAATTTTTTGAAGCTAACCTTCTGAGGAGTCACAAAATAATTTTCGAATGGTGGATTAAATTTTGCTACAGGTAGATTTTCGAATATGCCACCACCATTATTATTAATCAGAATAATGCTTAAGTGACTTTTAAAATGTGAATTAATAAGAAATCCATTAGTGTCATGTAAAAGGGCAAGATCACCAGTCAGTAGAACTGTTTTCTTATTTGCTTGAGCAACCCCAAGTGCACTTGAAAGCGTACCATCTATTCCATTTGCGCCACGATTAAAATAAGGTCGTATTCTACGGTTATTAACTGACCAAAATACTTCGACATCCCGTATTGGCATGCTATTAGCAACAAATATAGATGTTTTAGGGGGTAAATATTTTGATAATAACCATGCAATTTTACCTTCATATGAAAAATTGCATTCGCGCATTTTTTTATTAATATTTTTCGTAACTCTTTTCTCTAATTTTAACCATTCTTGGCAGTATGGCGTTTGTTTTTTTAAGTTTTTACCAATTATGGCCCTCAATGTATCGACTGAAATACGTAAATGTGTAGCTTCTCTATGCAATCCATCGACATTATTTAAACTGTTATCAACAATCCATGTAATTGCAGGTATCTTTTCGAGCCATGTCCGCAAAATCTTACTCGCAGGCAAAGGACCAATACCTAACACCGCTTTAGGACGTAGTGATACAAATAAATTTGGATTAGATAAGATGAAGTGGTAGTGAGAAACGAGATAAGGGTTTACATCAGAAAATCCACGTAAAGGAGATAGTCCATCAGTAAGTGTTGGCCAACCTAACTCAATTGCGATTTGACCCACACAAGAAGCAAAATTATCGGCGCTTTGAGGTTGATTAGGACCAACTATAATTAAGCCTCTATCAATCGCCCTTATTTTTTTTGATAAATGCATCATTTCATCCGTAATGCACGATTCTCTTACTTCTATTAATGGAGTTACATTATCTATTATTGATAATAAATCTTTCTCTTTCGGTAAGCTCCGATTATTAACAGTATCACTTGGAGAAAGCGGATCCCTAAAAGGAAAATTCAAATGAACAGGTCCAGGAGCAGGATATCTACATCGTTCCCAAGCATGAATTAATGTTTGTCGTAAATATTTTAGGCGTGCATAATCTACAGAAGGCATAGAAATCTCTATACTCATATTAGTATAGGTACCATATAATTTCTGTTGGTCAATTGTCTGTCCGGAGTGACAGTATCTCAACTCAGGAGGCCTGTCGGCCGTCATAACTAACAGTGGTACTCCGGATTCACTTGCTTCAATAATTGCAGGATAAAAATTAGCAGTTGCTGTACCAGATGTACATATAAGTAAAACAGGCTGTTGTTTTTTTTGAGCTATACCAAGGGCAAAAAAAGATGCTGATCTTTCATCAATTAATGCTACTGATTCTATGTTAGGATGACGAGAGAAAGCAAAGGTCAGTGGAGTAGAACGTGATCCTGGAGAAATTACTGCATGCCGTAGACCTAGTCTTACCAAAATTTCTGCACACATTGCTCCCCAAATCGAATTTTTATTTGAGCAGCTGAGTTTATCAAAGGATTTGGCAACAACTTTCCCCCTCCTACTTTGATTATTCATTTAGTTTATTTTTTCAGTGAATAGTTTCTAAAAGCGCTCGTAGTTTTAAATCGGTTTCAATTATCTCCATATTTGGATCAGATCCTTGTAAGATACCACTCCCTGCGTACAACCTTGCCTTTGAACCATTTATCAATGCTGAACGAATGGCAACAACCATCTCTCCATCACCTCGATAATTCAGCCAACCGATAACACCAGCATAAAGACCTCGTTCAAACGCTTCTTGTTTTTTAATGTCAGACATTACTTTTTTCCTTGGAGTACCACCTACCGCAGGAGTGGGATGCAGAATAGCCAATATATCTGTAAGATGTTTGTTTTCTGATATTTTACCGGCAATCAGTGACCTTAAGTGTTGAACATTAGATAACTGAAGAATACTGGGTGCTAGGTCAAAATGAGAAACAATTCCTATTTCAAGTAATTGACGAGTGATGGAGTCAATAACAATTTTATGCTCTCGTAGATCTTTTTCGCTTTTGAGTAAAGCTTGCGCCAAAATGGCATCTTCCCTTGCTGTTTTGCCTCTCGGCGCGCACCCAGCAATAGCCTCCGTTCTTAACTCTTGCCCTTGGATTTTTAAAAGTCGTTCTGGAGTTGCTCCAATAAAACTCTGTTTTGTGCCGTTAGCAATAGAGAAGACATAACAATCAGAGTAAATTCTCCTTAATTTATTAAGAGATGCCAATGGTTTTATATTGCTATTTTTATTAATATCCAAAGCACGAGCTAATACAATCTTGTCATAGTCCCCTTTCTCTATTTTATCAAGAGCTGACCGTATTGCTTTTTCATAAGAAGCTTCTCCACCTACTTCACTAACTATGTTTTTAGTAAAACTATCTATTTTCGATAGTTTTTTATCTATATCATAATTAAAAGATGAAAATTTATTATGAGCTTTTAAAACCCTATCAGCTAGCACTTTTAAATCTGAATTCTCATCAATAAAAATATTCGCAACTGCTACATATTTACCCTTAGATCGTGATACCTGCCAACGTGGCACAAAAACAGTTGCAGGAGGAAAACAACTGTCTTTTTCATAATCGTCGTAAAAAGTAAAAGCACAAAAAAAATGTGGTCCACTGAAAGGAATTTTCAAATCACCGGTAGCGATCGAATTATCGAGAATAGATTTCGTAAATTTCTTTACGTCATAAAATCTATCCGGTCCTTCAAAAGAAGCTGACACTATAGCATCGGCTCCGGCGATAGCTTCCTCATGAATTGTATTCTCTATATAAAAATGAAGTTCATCCTCTTCGTATATAGAATCCAATACAGCTAGAGGATCAATATGTTTTATCTCAAGTGAAATACTAGCTACTTTAAAGTGATGATCTCGATATGCTTGCTCTTTACAGTTTTTTAAGAAATGGATTAGAGCATTACGATTTCGGGCTTCAAAAGCCGGTGCGGGTACTACATTCATAATAAAAGATAACCTTAAGTGGTTCTTTCAGTAAAAATAGCTAATTATTGTAACGAGGAAAAAGAATTGTCTTTTCTCCGAGTGTGTTACCTTCAAGACGAGATGACCATCGTAACTCAAGATCCCATGTTGATATTTCATTAAGACCTAATAGCTCATAAATTTTTATTGAAATATCTGGTGTAACAGGTGCAAGTGTGGCTGCTGAAAGACGTAAACTCTCTGCTATTGTACCTAGCGTTGAATTCAAACGTTTACGATCTTCAAGCTCTTTTGATTTAGCCAAACTCCAAGGTGCTCTAATTTCGATATATCTATTTATTTCCCGAATAAAGCTGAAAGTACGATCTAATGCCATATGGAATAGCTTCTTATCATAGAACTCACGGACCTCTTTATTTGTTGATTCCCAAAAAGATAAAAGATTAATTTCAGGTTCATCCTGAATAGTAACAGGTGGAACTTGAGAATTACTATAGCGAGCTCCCATATTTAAAAGCCTACTAACAAGATTACCAAGATCGTTACCTAAATCGTTGTTGTATCGTTTTACAAATTGATCAAGAGAATACTCACTGTCTTGCCCTACATTCATTTCACGAGTAAAGAAGTACCGGAAAGCACTTGGCCCATATTTTTCAACAAGAGAAAGTGGATCGATTACTTCACCTGAACTTTTAGACATTTTCCTACCAGAAAAATTCCAAAATCCATGCACCAAAAGGGATTTAGGCAGCTCGATACCACAAGCATGAAGTATTATAGGCCAATAAATAGCATGAGCAGGGAGCATTATATCTTTTCCTATGACATGAATGTTTACTGGCCAATATTCTGAGAATTGATTAGATCCATACCTTACTGCCGATATATAGTTAATAAGAGCATCAAACCAAACATAAGTGACAAAATTTGGATCAAAAGGTAAAGGGATACCCCAAGATAATCTTTGAATTGGACGTGATATACACAGGTCATTGATCGGATCCTTAAGAAATTCGAGTACCTGTTTCTGCCTAAAATATGGATATATAAAGTCAGGATTTTTTTTTATAAAATCAATTAACCAATCTTGATATTGGCTTAATTTGAAAAAATAATTAGCCTCAATAATTTCTATTACTTCACCGAACTCCTCAGGCCATGAACCATCAACGTTGCGGTCTTTTTCTTGAAGAAATTGTTCCTGTTTTACACTATAGAATCCCTTATAATCATCTTTGTATATTTCTTTTTTGTTATAAAGATCTTGTAGGATAGTTTGAACAGTATGCTTATGTCGATTTTCGGTGGTCCGTATATAATCGCTATTTGATATAAGTAATTTGGAACAAAGATCATTAATTTTAGTCGCGACATCATTACACAAATCAAGCGGGTTTACTCCAAGTCTTTTTGCGCTCTGCTGGACTTTCTGTCCATGTTCATCCAAGCCGGTTAGAAAATATACATCATTGCCAATCATACGCTGATAACGAGCAATGACGTCCGTCAACACTAATTCATAAGCATGACCCAAATGTGGATCTCCATTTGCATAAACTATAGCTGTGGTGATATAAAACATTTTCTTGAACTAATTTAATAATAGTAAAATCATTTACAATACAGATAGCAACTATATGGAATAATTTATATAATAAAATTGTTAAAAAGTATTTAAGAAAGAACTTCAATGAGAACTCACAGAAAGTTGTTATTCTATTATGGTAATTAATAAGGAGAGTATTCACAACAACACCTAGTAGTCACCGAATACACATTAAGTGCTTATTTCACTTATAACATACTTACTATTCGAGATACTGAATTGCAAAAGATTTTGATTAAATTTAAGTTGAAAATCTCTTTTTTATCATTTTCTCTTTTTAGCTATGAAGAAAAAATTGAAAACGATTATCGTCGGTACGGGAGGAATGGCCCGAAACCATTTAAATAATATGCTTGATCAGAAACGATCAACTCAAGTCCAAGCATTTGTTGAAATTAGCGAAGAGTCACGGAATAAAGTTCAAGAGATATATACCCAACGCAGGATAAAATGTCCTAATTTTTATGATTCTATTAAAAGCCTTTTAAAAAATGAACCGAAACCAGATGCGGCCTTCATAATTACGCCCCACAAGTATCATTTTGAAAATACTTCCGATTGCCTCAATGCTGGCTTGGACGTTCTTTTAGAAAAGCCTATGGTTATGAATACAAAAGAAGCGAAAAAGCTCATTAAGCTTCGTGATAAAACACAAAAAATACTTGTTGTTGCTTTCCCTGGAAGCCTCTCACCTGCTATACAAAAAGCAAAAAAGGTTATTACAAATGGCGTTATTGGCCAAATAAATGGAGTATGTGCATTTGCTCATCAAAGGTGGAAATCATTAAGTCAAGGTTCGTGGAGGCAGGAGCCAGATATTTCTGGAGGCGGATTTCTCTTCGACACTGGATCTCATATGATAAATTCCATGGTAGACTTAATGGGTCAGCCTATTAGCGAAGTAACAGCTTGTTTTGATAATAGTTGCACTAAAGTTGATATAAATGGTGCTGTCATTGGACGTTTTAGCAGCGGTCAGTTTTTTTCACTTAGTGCAGTGGGAGATTCTATTAATTGTGATGGAACAATACGAATATTTGGTGACAAGGGTATTCTTGAGACTGGAATATGGGGTAAATATTTAAAACTATTAAAAGAAGGTGAAACTGAATATAAACCTGTTTCCTTCCCAAAATCTACCGGTGTTTGGGAGCAATTTCTAAAAGTTCTTAACGGAAAAATAGAAAACCCTTGCCCTGCTGAAGTAGGTCTTCGCTTTTCCCAATTAATGGATATGATTACACTTAGTGCTAAAAACGGCAAAACAACCCAAGCAAAACAAGTAAGGTAAAATTCAGAGACAAAAGATATCCAAAATTACAATTTTTGTTATAATTTAGTAGAATGCTTTAATTTAGGTCTATATTAGAAATAAATACATAGACTAAATTCTAAATATATGGAGTGAATAAATTAAATTGTACGCAATAGAACCGATTTTAGTTCGATATGTTGAGATTATTAAATTTGATATGATCATTTTCAACTGAAAATTGATTCAATCAAAATTAAGCTAACTTTAAATCGAACGTTATCACAATTTTAAATCAATCATCCAACTATAAATAAATAATCAGCTAATTAATAAATTTGAATAGTAGGCATACTGCGGGTTTCAAAATAATTCGAGGATTTTTTCAGAGAGTTATTCTTGTATAGATCAGTGACAATATTCTAATAGATATCTCTAAAATAAAAGGTAAACGATACGCTGAGTGTGATTTGTCTTTTATTAAAGAAATTTTTAGAAATATTTTTCTTAATAATAACGATTTCTTTAGATTGTATAAACCTTTAGTATTTATTCTATACGTATAAAATTTAGACTATGTTACTACTTTATTCAACTTTACAGATCTTTAAAAAAGGTAAATGGGCCTTATACTTACTCCCAGTTTTATGGTTATACCTAGCTAGCTGCAGCAAACCCCCAATCCGCCATTTCATACAAAGAGCAATACCAGAAGATTCTCATATTATTAGTCATAATCCAGGTAAAAGAGGGGGCATATTAATACAATCTGAAGCAGGAGAATTAGCTACACTTAATCCGTTAGTTGCTTCGGATGCATCATCAAGTAGTGCAATTGGGTTATTATTAAGTTCACTTACCAGCTACGATTGGGTTAAAAGTGAGGTAATTCCTGGGCTAGCAAAATCATGGGATGTAAGTGAAGACCAAAAAACATTTACCTTTCATCTTAGAAAAGGAGTATTTTGGAGTGATGGAGAACCTTTTTCAGCAGATGATATTATTTTTTCGTATCAATGTTATTATGATGATCGATTCCCTAATCGAACAAAATTCTTTCTAACTATAGATGGAAAACCCTGTAAAATTAAAAAAATTGACGATTACACAGTAAATATAATTTCACCCGAAGTATATGCGCCATTTTTATCTTTTGTAGCCGGTATCTCTATTTTACCTAAACATAAACTTAAAAATGCTTATAAAGAAGGTACATTACTAAAAGAATGGAGTATTAGTACCGCTAAAAATAATCCAGAAAAAATAGTTTCTTTGGGGCCTTTTGTTTTGCATTCTTATCGGCCAGGAGAACGAATTGTTTATGCAAGAAACCCTAATTATTATGCAATAGACCGGGGTGGCACACGACTACCCTATATTGATTATATTATTGATAAAATGGTAAGTGATATGAATGCAATGACCGTAGTATTTGCACAAGGTCAGACTGATACAGAAACAATAAGGCCAGGTGATGTTGCATGGGTAAAAAGATCCGCTCAAACTCATGATTTCAAAATCATAGACAGAGGTCCGTCTTCATCTAGAACTTTCATATGGTTTAATATGAATCCAGGAAATAATTCTGATGGTAAACCCTATGTTGATCCTCATAAATCAAAATGGTTTAACAACAAAACATTTAGACAAGCCATAAGTCATGGGATTAATCGAAAAGGAATAGTCGAGGGAGTCCTCTTTGGCCGCGGTGTCCCACAGCATTCCTCAGTTTCAGTGGCTAACAAAAAGTGGCATAATCCAAATGTTAAACGATATGATTTCAATACTAAAAAGGCTAGAGATTTACTAATAGGTGCCGGGTTTTACTATAATGATAGAAACGAACTTTTTGATTCGGATAACAACCGTATTAGTTTTAAATTACAAACCAACAAGGAAAATGATACACGAACTGAAATGGCTACTATTTTTAAAGAGAATATGCATATGTTAGGAATAGAAGTAATTTTACAGTTTATTGATTTTAACACTCTTGTTGTTAAGATTTCAGATACATTTGATTACGATGCTAGTTTACTGGGTTTAACAAGTGGTACTGGTGAACCCGCAAGTGGCATGGATGTATATTCAAGTGGCGGTCGTATGCATATGTGGTATCCACAACAAAAAACCCCAGCAACCAATTGGGAAGCACGTATCGATGAACTCATGCAGTTACAATTAACAACCTTGGATATAGAACAACGAAGAGAATATTATTTCGAGGTTCAAGAAATTATGGCAGAGCAACAACCTTTCATTCATTTAGTAACTCCAAATTTATACTCAGGTATAAAAAATAAATGGCAAAATGTAAATGCCCCAAGTTTAGGAGGGCTGATATGGAATATAGATGAAATCTGGTCTTTAAAGAAATGATACCTTTTATTTTTAGAAGACTTTTTACACTTGTTCCTCTTCTTTTCGGGATAACACTTCTTGTCTTTTTTCTAATGAGTTTGGCCCCAGGAGATTTCCTAACTCCAATAAAACAACAACGTGATATATCGGAAGAATATATTATAGAACTAGAAAAACAATTTGGTCTCGATAAACCTTTGTATCAGCAATATTTTTTATGGTTAAAAAGTGTCCTCACTCTTGATTTCGGCTACTCGTGGACGTATAAAGTTCCCGTTACCGAATTACTTGGAAATCGAATTCTAGCTACTTTTTTACTTTCTTTTACCTCAATAACATTTGCCTGGGTAATTGCTATTCCAATGGGCGTTTTAGCTGCAATTTACCAGAATTCAATATTTGATCGCTTAAGCGCAAGTCTAGCTTATGCGGCACTTTCTATTCCAGAGTTTTTTTTAGCAATTGTCGCTATATATGTTGCAGCCCAAACTGGCTGGTTTCCTATTGGTGGTTTTACTTCGATAGACTATGAGTTCATGTCTAAATCTAGTCGTTTAATTGATATTGTTAGTCACTTAATTCTACCAACTATCGTTATCGGTATTGGAAGTATAGCTAGTATTATGCGCATTATGCGTGCTAATTTTATCGATGCCATAAGAGCTGAGTTTGTAATAACAGCACGTGCAAAAGGGGTCCAAGAAGGTATTATAATGTTTAAACATGTGCTTCGTAATGCTATTAATCCCCTCATTAGTAGTTTTGGTTTTGCATTATCAGCATTACTTAGTGGTTCACTTCTCGTTGAAATTGTTATGAATTACCCTGGACTTGGACAGTTGATTTATCAATCACTTCTACGTGAAGATCAATTTGTTGTTCTCGCCGCTATCATGATGAGCTGTACACTCCTTGTTATAGGAAACCTAATCGCAGATATCATTCTTGCATGGTCTGATCCACGAATCAGGTTTGAGCGAGATACTTAAAATGAAGCAAAACATTTTAAAGCAATTACTCAATAGACCTCTTGGATTTACTTGTATTATAATATTAGCTATTTTCTATTTGTGTGCGATATTCGCACCCTTCATTGCCCCTTATACTACATCAGAACAAAACCTAAAAAAGTCATATCATCCTCCAACAGGTATTATTTGGAAAGAAGGAAGATTACATGTTAAGATTTATAAAAATATTGATCCAACTGCTGCTAAGTATGAATACTCTTTCGGCAATTCCGTCCCTATACATTTTTTTGCGAAAGGATACCCTTACAAATTCTTAGGACTTATTCCTTCTGATCGACACTTATTTCAGGTTGATAGAGACAACAAGATTTATCTTCTTGGTAGTGATTCAACTGGCCGAGATACCTTTTCAAGGCTAGTTTATGGTTCACGTATTTCTCTTAGCATTGGTCTCATTGCCATTTCCATTACAATGATTATGGGATTTATAGTTGGGGGACTGTCTGGCTACTATGGAGGTAAGTTGGATTTTTTCACAATGCGTATAGTTGAATTTCTAATGGCTATACCTGGCCTCTATCTTTTACTAGCATTACGTTCTGCTCTGGCCCCTTACTTTGATTCGGCCCAAATGTTTTTTTTAATTGTCATTATTCTAGCCTCCATAGGGTGGGCAGGAACTGCACGTATAATACGTGGCATGTCACTCTCAATACGTAGTCGGCAGTTTGTTCTCGCAGCCGAATCCATGGGACAATCAAGCATAATAATACTGTTTAAGCATATACTTCCAAATCTCACTAGTTATCTTCTTGTCGCTGCGACATTAAGTATTCCTGGATATATATTAGGTGAAGCCGCATTGAGTTTTCTTGGCCTAGGGATTCAGGAACCTTCGGCATCATGGGGACTCATGTTATCACAAGCTCAAAATATGAAAGTGTTTATGTTAAATTTCTGGTGGTTATTGACACCCGGATTGGCCATATTTATCACAGTAATAGCCTTTAATGTACTAGGAGATATTTTACGTGATATTATTGATCCTAAGATGAAGGCATGAAAATATTCATATAAAAATATTTATTTTAATGCAAGAAACTCAGCAAGTTCTACTTAAAGCAAAAGATCTCGAAATTACATTTTATAGTCACACCGAAAAAACGGAGGCTGTTCGTGGTATCTCCTTTTCCTTAATGAATGGTAAAGTTCTAGCTATAGTCGGTGAAAGCGGTAGTGGTAAAAGTGTCACGGCATTATCCCTAACCCGACTTTTACCTGAACCACCAACATGTTCCATTAGAGGTGAAGTTGAGTTAATGGGAAAAAATCTATTTACAATTTCAAGAAATGAAATGAGAAAAATACGTGGAAAGGAAATCGCTTATATTTTTCAGGAGCCATCAACTTCGCTCAATCCTGTATTTTCAATTGGGAACCAAATTGCCGAAGCTATTAAACTTCATGTACCAAAAGAAAAAAATATTAAACAACGCGTAATTGATTCCTTGAGCCGTGTTGGTATTCGTGATCCAGAAAAAAGATACAAAGACTATCCTCATCAGTTAAGTGGAGGTATGCAACAACGTGTAATGATTGCAATGGCCCTTGCATGTGAACCACGTATACTTGTAGCAGATGAACCTACAACTGCCCTCGACGTTACCATTCAAAAACAAATCATAGATCTCTTGAAGGAGCTTAAGGATAAACATGATATGTCTATTATACTTATCACCCATAATTTTGGAATTATATCGAATTTTGCCGACAATGTGATTGTAATGTTTCGCGGAAAAATTGTTGAATCAGGAACTGTTGATGCAGTTTTAAATAATCCTCAACACCCCTATACCAAAGCTCTTCTTGCTTGTATTCCACAAATGGGAGAGAAAAAATCCCGACTCAAAACGATAGATTATTCTGAACTAAATGAATAAATTATTCAAAGGATGTAACTTTATATGACTGAAATAATTCCCAAAAACACTTTACTTGAAGTCAGGAATCTGAAAGTTCATTTTCCGGTTTTAACGGGAATATTTCGTCGGAAAAACGATTTCATTAGGGCCGTGGATGATGTCAGTTTTAAAGTTGATCGTGGTAGCACCGTAGGGCTAGTTGGTGAGAGTGGTAGCGGGAAAACAACAATTGGCCGTTCATTGGTAAAATTAGCACCAGTTACTGAGGGTTCTATATTATATGAAAATGAAGATATCACTCAAATGAGTACAAAATCATTTTTCCCATATAGAAAAAAAATTCAAATGATATTTCAAGATCCATACAATTCATTAAATCCTCGCCTGACGGTTTATCAAATTATATCTGAACCACTGGAAATTCATTTCATAGAGTGGGATAAAACAAGAAAAAGAAAACGTGTAGAGGAATTATTACAAAAGGTTGGTCTTGAATCTAAGCATATCGATCGTTATCCTCACGAATTCAGTGGAGGGCAAAGACAACGTATTGGTATAGCACGAGCTCTTGCTGTTGAACCCGAATTTATTATTTGCGACGAACCAGTGAGTTCTCTTGATGTCTCAGTGCAAGCTCAAATCATCAATCTTCTTCAAGATTTGCAAGAGGAGTTAGCACTCACTTACCTATTTATAGCACATGATTTAGCTGTCATAGAACATATCAGCGACTATGTACTTGTTATGACCAAGGGCAAAATAGTCGAACAAGCAACAGCAGAAAGTATCTACCAAAGTCCTCAAAACAATTATACTAAATCTCTACTAGCAGCAGTTCCACATTTATCTACTAAATAAAGCTAGTATCAATATATATTGCTTCACTTCGGCATTGAGTTTTCTTTTATCCGGCTAATGATGAAACCTCCAAGTAGGATTTGAAACGAGTGATAGCACATCAAAGGGAGTAAAACCACTCCTAGTTCAGGTGTAGTATTATTTATCGTCGTAAATATTGAAGTTCCCATAGGAACCCCTGCAGCTAGTGTTTTTTGTGATGCACAGAAAAATGCAGTTACTGCAGATGAATAATTGAATTTAAATACTTTAATTATTACAAATACTAAACTCTTTACCATCAGCAATAAGACAAATGAAATGGTTACAGCACTGATAACAATATAAAAGCCCTGATCAAACCAAATACCACTCTTAACTGAATCACAAAAAGCGACATAAAGCATATAAAAAATCATTGCCATATTAAACCTTCCAATTCCTTTTTTATGTGTCTGAGCTTGATTTCTCATAAACGGCCGGAAACTTTGCCCTACCAACATTGGCAAAAGGATAAGTAAAACAATTTTTATGAGAAGTGGAGCTACTTCTATTGACTGTTCGCTAGCACCTGATAGTAGCCAAGCTGCCCATGTCGGAACAATGAATACGCCTATAATATTAGAAAGTGATGTATTAAATATTGCACCCCCGATATTACCACCAGCAAGACTAGAAAATAATACAGCAGTTGAGATGGTTGTAGGGAGAATTGAGAGAAATAAGATTCCAATCCGTAAATCAGGTTTAATGTATTCAGAGAAAAGAGTTACAACTAATAAAGCCAATAACGGAACTATAATAAAATTAAATGTTTGAATAAATAGGTGAAGTCGCCATTCAAGTATGGCACTTTTTAACTTTTCGGTGGGTAATAAAATTTCCTTGAAGGAAAAAAATAGCTATTACTCCAAGCTTGGTAGTGACTTCACTTTTCAAAATCCCTCCGTGCTCCTGCCTCAAAAGTAGAAAATGTACAAGAATTCCACTTGCCT
>PNEW01000010.1 GCA_002922725.1 Verrucomicrobia bacterium Opi.OSU.00C
AGATGTGTATAAGAGACAGGTGTTGTTACACGATCGATTGCCGCCATTCAGAATAAATCGGTTTTGAAGTGATGACTAAACCACTGAGCAGCTTTCATCTGGGAGTGTTTATTCTTGGTGGAGGTGCGTCTCTCCGCATGGGAAAACCTAAGTTGTTACTTCCATGGGGCGATACTTCAATTTTAGGCCATCTCCTACGTCTGTATTCAAATGCAAACACTACTCAGGTTGCGGTTGTATGTAGTATTGGGGATGAAAAATATTATTGCGGAACTCGATCGACTTGCATGGCCGATTAAAAGTCGCATTTTAAATCCAGAAATAACACCAGAGATGTTTAGTTCTGTCCTTTGCGGATTTAAATGGGATGGATGGCAAGCGGACATCTCGCATCTCGCAGTCACTTTAGGCGATCAACCGTTGATCCGCGAAAAAACTATTACTGATTTAGTAGCCCACGCGATGCAAACCCCAAAAAATATATGCCAACCACTTTACAAAAACAGGCGAAGACATCCAGTTATTATTCCTCGTCATATGACAAAAAAAGTCACATTTGAAAATTACCCTAATTTAAAATATGTCTTAAATGATTATAAAGATAATATATCAGTCTATCCTTGCGACGACCCTGGACTAGTCATTGATATTGATACACCTGCTGATTATGAGGATGCACTTCGACACTTTAATAAGGGTTAAAGTAAATATATTAATTATTTAGGTGCAGTTAATTTTTACCAGTTTTAACTTCGTAAAACTTCATGAAACTTTGCTCAAGGTGAAAAAGTTTTCAATCCCTCCCCATTTTTTCTACCGTTACAGAAACAGAATTATTCTGTCCAGTTAGAATAGACAAAAGGTAAAACAATTGACCTCTTATAACATATCTGAGTCCCTGTATTGGATATGGGTATCATAGGAAGAATGGACATAACACACACAATGTGCTCCAACTTGCTTGACGAGTTTGAAAAACCTTATGTCATTACTGCTATGACCAAAGGGGTAAAATCGTTTAAGCTCTTAGTAAAGTATCCCTTGTATTTATCACTTAATTCATTTATCTCGAGAATATGTGGCGTTTTCTCATTATCATTGGCATGGGGAACAACAAACCTCTCGATGGTTTTCAATCTATCTGTAATCAGACCGACTGCTCATGCTGGATACTGGTTGGGTCTGTAAATAAAGTCATGTACTTTGTCGAACCAATATTACTGAGCGTGTTAGAAATACTGGTCATTACCCTGTTACTACTCCCAACAGATCTTCGAATACTCCTAAAAATGGGGAGGCGCTAATTATGAGTAAAAAAACAAAAATTTCTACTCAATTAAATGTTGATGAAGATCAAATTGATATAAGTACCGCAACTCTCTCGCAGTGGCAGCTTATACGGTTACGTTTTTCAAAGCATCGTTTGGCAGTTGCTTCCTTTTATGTTTTAATTGTTCTCTATATCATGTCCATCTTTGCGGAATTTTTCGCACCTTATGGCAGGGATTGGCGTGACCTTGATCATGCTTATTGCCCTCCACAACTTCCCAAGATTAATTTAAGTCATGGTATTAATGTCAATGCTATGCATCGCCATATCGACCCAATTACTTTTAAAAAATATTATATTGAACAAAAGGAAGATTTTATACCATTGAGGTTTTTCGTCAAAGGTGAACCTTACAAACTCTGGGGGCTAATCCAAATGGAGCGACGTTTTCTGGGAGTTGATCACAACGCTTACCAACTTCCGGAAAATGCAAAAGGAACACCCATACCAACATTCTATTTTCTCGGTGCCGATAAATTTGGCCACGATATATTCAGTCGTATAATTTATGGTTCCCGTATCAGCTTATCCATAGGCATCATCGCTATTATCATAACTTTTATTTTAGGAGTTACTATTGGTGGTATTTCTGGATATCTCAGTGGTCGCATAGACAACTTGATTCAGAGAACGATAGAGATTGTAAACGCCTTCCCACAATTGCCGTTATGGCTTGCCCTCGCTGCTATTATGCCAAGTGATTGGCCTGCTTTAAGGGTATATTTTGCTATTACTATTGTCCTAAGTCTCCTTTCCTGGACAGGGCTCGCCCGAGTCGTTCGAGGAAGAATTCTTTCTCTACGCGAAGAAGATTATGCAGTAGCAGCCTATCTTTTAGGTGCCAGTCATAGGCGTATCATTTTTCGCCATCTTTTGCCTGGATTCACTAGTCATATTATTGTTACTCTTACTTTAAGCGTACCTGGTATGATCTTAGGAGAAACCGCTTTGAGTTTTCTGGGGTTGGGGTTAAGACCACCAATTGTAAGCTGGGGTGTTATGCTACAAGAATGCATGAATTTGCAAGTTGTCGCTAATTACCCTTGGCTTCTTATGCCTGTAATATCTATTATTCTAACTGTCCTTGCTTATAATTTTTTGGGTGATGGCTTACGCGACGCAGCTGATCCCTATTCTTCTCATATAACTCGATAAAATGTCCCAAGACGAAAAAAAAGATATTGTTCTTAGTGTCAAAGACCTAAAGGTAACTTTTACTACTGAGGAAGGTGTACTCTCGGCGGTAGACGGAGTAACATTTTCATTAGAACGAGGCAAAGTTCTTGCCATCGTTGGAGAAAGTGCGTGCGGAAAAAGTGTAACTGCTTTCTCTATCCTCCGCTTGATTCAGAAGCCTGGTCAAATTGCAGGTGGTAAAATTATTGTCTATCCAAAAAATAAACCTCCGATTGATATTACTTCACTAACTGAAAAATCAGATATGCTTTACCAAGTAAGAGGTGGGCTCATCAGCATGATCTTCCAAGAACCAATGACTGCTCTTAGTCCGGTACACACGATCGGCAACCAAATATGTGAAGCTATCCTTTTACACCAAAGCGTTACGAACAAGGAAGCTGAAAAACACGCTATCGAAATGCTTGGAAAAGTTGGTATCCCTCAACCTGAACGACGGCTTCAACAATACCCTCATGAATTTAGTGGAGGCATGCGCCAACGCGTGGTAATTGCGATGGCCCTTGTTTGCCAACCGGAAATACTCATCGCTGATGAACCGACAACCGCACTTGATGTCACAATTCAAGCTCAGATTCTAGATTTGATTAAAAGCTTACAAAGAGATCTAGGAACCTCAGTAATCTTTATTACTCATGATTTGGGAGTTGTGGCACAAATAGCTGATGACGTTGCTGTTATGTATCTGGGAAGGCTGGTAGAGCAAGCCTCAGTGAGAGCCGTGTTAAAAGATCCTCTTCACCCATACACGACTGGGCTACTTAAGTCTTTACCGAGAAATGAAACCAAGCAAGCTAGGCTGCCTTCTATTACGGGGAATGTTCCCTCCCTCACCCATCTACCTACAGGTTGCCCCTTTCATCCCCGGTGCCCTGATTCAATACCCGGTGTTTGCGACGTTGGAGATAATCCTGTTATGGAAAGATTACCAAACGGTCGATTGGTATCTTGCTGTGGAGCAAGAAAATTTAAAGAAATGACAAAGACATGAATGATCTTAAAATAGAACCTCTACTGAAGGTTAAAAATTTCAGTAAACACTTTCCTATATATAGTCAGGGTTTTGGCAGAAAGCAGATTGATGTTATCAAGGCTGTCGATAATGTAAGTTTCAATCTCAATCCAGGTGAAACCCTAGGGTTAGTTGGAGAGAGTGGTTCAGGTAAGACCACATGTGCGCGAACAATTCTACGTGCACTCAAACCCACTAGCGGGACAGTCATATTTAGAACCAATGGAGAAGCAATCGATTTGGTTAAGCTAAAGGAAAGGGAACTCAAACCTTTGCGTACACAAATGCAAATGATCTTCCAAGACCCTTTCTCTTCCCTTAATCCCCGGATGACGGTTGGAGATATAGTGGGTGAACCATTGTATATTCATAAACTCGCAAGAGGCAAGGAATTGATCGACCGTGTTGACGACATGCTCGTCAAAGTGGGAATGAAACCCGAACACCGCCAAAGGTATCCACATGCTTTCAGTGGTGGCCAACGACAACGTATTGGCATTGCACGAGCACTTATTATGCGCCCTTCTCTTGTCGTATGTGATGAGGCTGTTTCCGCGCTTGACGTCTCTGTGCAAGCCCAGGTTATTAATTTGCTTGAAGATCTGCAGGAAGAATTAAACTTAACTTATATCTTTGTTGCTCATGACCTTAGTGTAGTGCGTCATATTAGCAATCGGGTTGCTGTTATGCATCAGGGGAAAATTGTAGAGATAGATGAGACAGAATCGATATTTGAAACCCCACAACATGCCTACACCCGTATGCTCCTTTCCGCAATTCCCCATCCGGATCCCGATATAAAACTGGAATTTACTCCAATATCCGACTCTACTGAAATTTGATAATCTTAAAATAATCTGATCTTTTTTATTTAATTAGGTTAGTCTAAAGCTTTAATTTCTTAAACAGGCATTATTTTCTTGGGTGAAACGAGCCTTTTTAAGGCCTCATGTGTAAATACCGATCTTCTCGATATATACACATGCAACTTATATGATAACTATTTACCACCATTATTCTGCGGTTTTTATTCTCTTCGCCCTTTGCTTGTCTTGTAGTCCAGTCCCGAAAGAAGTTATCTACGATCTACGTGGGCAGGTAACCTCTATATATTCAATGAAAAATGAAATTACTATTAGGCATGAGAAAATACCGGGCTTTATGCCCGCAATGACCATGCCTTTTAAGGTTAAGGATATCATGTTACTTGAAAAGAGAAGGCCCGGAGATTTTATCGAGGCAAAACTTGTTATAACTGATAAAGAAGCTTATCTAATCAATATAGTAAAAACTGGGTTTGAAGAACTTTTAATCCCCACTGAAACCTTCCAGAACTCTACAAATGCTGTTACCCAACTACGTAAAGGTGATTTTTTACCAGATGTAACTTTTATCGACCAAGATAATAGCCCACAAAATTTTAACGAATATCTTGGTAAGCAATTAATTCTTACCTTTATTTATACTCGTTGCCCTTTGCCTAATTTTTGCCCACTTATGGACCTACGCTTTCAATCTCTACAAAAAACGATCCTTAAAAATAAAGATTTAAAAGCGACAACCAGGCTTTTCTCTATAAGCTTTGATCCAGAGTTTGATACTCCAAAAATCCTTAAACAATATGGCGATGAGCTCAAAGCGGATTATGAGATATGGAGTTTTCTAACCGGTGAAAAAGATGTTATTTTAAATTTTGCAGAACATTTTGGAATATTAGTTATAAATAATGAGAGTTCCCCTGAAGAAATCGTTCATTCGCTGCGAACAGTTATCGTGAATACTTCTGGAAGATTAGTTAAGATTTATCATGGTAACGAATGGACTTCCGAAGATATTTGGGAAGAAATAGCTCAATTACGTGACTAAAAGTAATTAAATTTTAGAATTAAATTTGCCTCCCCGGGACCTTGATTTAATTAAAGATGTGGAAACAGTCTCAAAATAGATGCAGGAAATTACTACCCCAAAGCAATAATTGATTCATAAAAATATAGGATCTGGGATTTTGGAATCAATGTCAGTAGAGACACATTGTATTGACCTAGTTTATTTGCAGATTATCTTTTAAAGGCAGTAAAAGTATATTTCTTAATTAATATGTTACATAAGTTAAAAAGCACTGCTTGGTTTTTTGATAAAGTTCCTTATTCCAAGAATTCAAAAAGGTTTATGAATAGCAAAAAAAGCGGCAATAGATGCCGTTAATATTAACAAAATATAGGCGCTTAATCGATATTTCCTCAGGTGGGTAGTCGCAAATATTCCAGCTATAGATAATAGTAACCAAAGGATAAATTTCAACATTACCCAAGAAGGGACTCCATTGCTCAAATGTACGACTAATCCCAATCCGGTAATCAAGATTATAAACAATGCTACATGTGAAATAACTTTAAAAAGACGACTAAAACTATCAGAAAAAAATAATATTGCCATCGCGGTAATAAATAGAAAGACACCCGTAAGGTGAATAGTCTTTGAAAGGCTGTAACTAAGCATGGACCACCCCAAATTTTATCTTAAAGAACCACAAATGCATAATTAATAACTAAATTATTAATTTTGGGTTGAGTCGATAGATTTCGATGACAATCTATTTATCAATATGGGAAAATCAAAAGAAATAAAAACCTATTCCGACCTCGCTGGAGATGGTGGTTCCGATATTATGGGACAAGTTATTGCGCACAAAGCCAAAATTGAAGCAAATCTTTCCGGCATCAAACAGGTCATTGCAGTTGGATCGGGTAAAGGAGGAGTTGGCAAAAGTACAATCTCAATGTATCTTGCATCTGCTTTTAACCGTTTAGGTAAAAGTGTTTCCCTTCTTGATGCAGATGTTAACGGGCCAGCCCTGGCTCGATTTGCAGGGCTTACTGATGCTCCGCTCATACCCGGTCAAAATGGTCTTATCGTCCCAAAAACTAAATCAGGCATTGGCGTCATTTCCTTTGGTAGCCTTGTGCCAGAATCAGAAGCCGTGGATTTTAAAAGTGTGGCAAGTGGTGATTCTCATGTATGGCGAGCAACTAAAGAGTTTTCAACTCTTGCAGATTTCCTCGCTGATACCGATTGGGGAAAACTAGACTATCTTCTTATCGATCTTCCTCCAGGTGCTGAAAGGTGCTTTCAATTCGCAGAGTTTTTTGGCCACAAAACATCGTTTATACTTATCACCATCCCCTCTGAAGTTTCACAAGGTGTTGTTACACGATCGATTGCCGCCATTAAGAAAACACCATCTCCAATTATCGGATATATCGAAAATATGAGTGGATATTACTGCATCGACTCTCAGGAAGTGAAGCCCTTGTTTCCCTCAGGTAATGCCAAATTGGATATCCCTTTACTAGGCTCAGTCCCGTTTGATCCAAGTGTAGCTGAGCATTGTGATCGAGGAACTGTTATCAACTATGCCAACGATTCTCCAACAAACATTTCTCTTCAAAGCATCGCAACAAAAATAACAAATACCTTGGAAGTCTAAAATGAAATTTCTATGCACATCCTGTAATACCCAGATGAAACTGGTAAAGAATGAACCCCCACTAAGGCCCGATGATCATGGGTCTCTATCCATTCGCTACGAATGTCCAGACTGTTTGTTAGAAATCGCAATGCTTACCAATGCATTTGAAACGCAGTTAGTCACTTCGATGGGAGTAGAAATCGGGGGGAAAACTGTATCAAAATCTCAGGGTATATCCCTTGACGAAAGCGGAAATATGGCAGAAGAGCATTCTGAGTCTGCATCTAAATGCCCTTTTTCTCAAATGGCTCGTGAATCCATGATTGAATCTTCGGAAACCGACTCTGTAAATAAGATTGAAAATGAATTTCCTTGGACAGCTCAGGCAATGGTTCGTTTGCAGAACATACCCGAATTTGCCCGTCCCATGGCAAAAAAAGGCATCGAAAAGTTCGCGCACGATGAAGGCTTCGCCCAAGTTACCGAAGAATGCCTTGACCGCGCTAAAGAAGAGTTCCAAATGTGAGCATAAGGCAATTCAGAATACATATTGAATACTGAAAGTGGGTAAATAGTGATTAATGGTAAGAAACAAACTTACATCCTGTATCTTGAATCACATTGATTAACTGTTAAACAATGCTAAACGAGGTGCCTAAAAATAAGTTCCAGCGTCCATATGTTATATCATGGAATTTAACTAACCGTTGTAATTTAAAATGTGAGCATTGCTATCTCGATGCAGGAGGTAAAGATGTTCGAAGATTATCAACCGATGGTTTTGCTGATCGTAGTGAACTAAACACCGCTCAATGCAAAGAGATCATTAATCAGATCGCTGAATTTGCACCTGAAGCTTTGACGATTCTCACTGGAGGGGAACCTTTGCTGCGAAAAGATATTATCGAGATCATTGAATATGGCAGTGAAAAGGATCTTTGGGTCGTTTGTGGAACAAATGGTGTTCTCATTACAGAAAGCCTAGCGAAAATACTAAAAGATAGTGGATTGCGAGGGTTGTCGCTTTCACTCGATTCACTAGATCCCGAAATTCACGACAGATTTCGCGGGGTAAAAGGCGCTTGGGAAAATACTGTTAACGGAGCAGAAATCCTTCATCGCGCTAACCTTTCCTTCATCGTTCAAACTACAGTTGGAAAACACAATTTTGATCAGATCGAAGCCATAGCTGATTACGCTTATCAGAAAATGGGCGCAAAGGTTTTTAACCTCTACTTTCTTGTACCTACTGGTCGTGGTCAGTTCGTATCTGATATTAGCCAGAAGCAATATAATGAAGTTTTAACAACATTTTCGCTTATCCAAAAAAAATATGAGCGGAAGATGATTACCAATGCGAAGTGTGCCCCCCATTATATTAAACACCTTTATGAAGAAGATCCCAATTCCAAATTTTTAAAATCTTTTACTGGAGGAGCCGGTGGTTGCCCGGCAGGAACACAATACATGGGAATTCGACCTAACGGGGATATGACTCCCTGTCCTTACCTACCAGTATTTGGTGGTAATTTAAAAAATGAAACAATGAATGAGATTTGGAATGAGTCTGAACTGTTTATGAGAATTCGACAACGCAACAAACTTAACGATCGTTGCGGGGAATGTGAATTTAACGGTATATGTGGAGGCTGTCGGGCTCGTTCATTTGGAGCTACCGGTGATTATATGGCCGAAGATCCAATTTGTGATTTCAAGCCTGGGAAATATTCACGTGAGGCAATCAACAATAATTCTGGTCTGGTATACGGCCTTCCTCATAATCTCAATGAATCTGAAGAGATTGAATGGAGAGATGATGCAAAAGATCGGATGAAAGAAATCCCTGCATTTGTCCGAGGTATGGTAAAGAAGTCGGTAGAATCTTATTGTCATAAGAACAATATTCATTGGGTAACTGGTGATGTCCTCTCCCAAATACGCAAGAAAATGCCGACGCCAAAGATTTTCGGAAAGAAATAAATGCCACGACATTGAATTGACATCATACCTAATTATTCAAATTATTTTGATGCTACCAAATTCATAATTTAAGCTAGGTTAATTCATATTAAACCCCTATAGATAAGATACATGTTTAAATCGATTCTCGTTCCTGTAGATAACTCAGACTATTCCAATCAAGCGATTAATATCGCTATTCAAATTGGAAAGAAATTCAACTCCTCAATGACTGGCAATCATGTTTATGCTGCCAAGATGCATGATTATCGATTTAAGCAAATGGAGTTTACACTGCCAGGTGAATACCTCCAGGAAACAGAATTAGAAAGGCAACGAAAGATTCACGACAGCCTCATTACTATGGGGTTAAAACTCATTTCCGATTGTTATCTCAATGAGATGGATAAACTCTGCAAAGCAGAGGGGCTGGAAATGGAACGAAAAATGATTGATGGGAAGCATCATGAACAAATCTTGAATGACATGGAAGCTTCCAATTACGATCTTACAGTTCTAGGTATTAAAGGTATTGGAAAAACTAAAGACAGCCAAATCGGTGCTGTTTGCCAGAGTGTTACCCGCCATGGTAAAGGTGATATCTGGGTGGTAAAACATGTCCCAAAGGAAGATGAATCAGTACGTGATAAAATTCTCGTTGGGATTGACGGAAGCCCCCAATCGTTTGGAGCACTGATGACTGCAGCCGAATTGGCGGAAAAATTTAATAAAAAAATCACCCTTATTGGTATTTATGATCCTTATCTTCATTACATGGTATTCAATGGAATTGTCGATGTTCTTACCGATAAGGCTGCTAAGGTTTTCCGGTTCGAAGAACAGAACCAATTACATGAAGAAATAATTGATACTGGACTCGCCCAGATCTACCAATCACATCTAGAAGTCGCTGAAAAAATGCTGAAAGAGAAAGGTATAGAAGTAGAAAAAGTATTACTTGACGGTAAAGCCTTCCAAAAGATTCTAGATTATGCGCGCAAAAATCCTCCTTGGTTGTTGGTAGTTGGTAGAATCGGGGTTCATAGTGACCTAGAAGATTCCGGTTTGGGAAGCAATACTGATAACCTATTGCGTATGGCCCCCTGTGATATATTACTCAGTTCACAATTAGTTCATCCAGAACTTGATCGTAAAGCCGAGGAGAGTATCCAATGGACACAGGAAGCCGAAGAAAGGATGACACGAGTCCCTCCTCTTGTAAAAGGCATTGCACGCACTGGGATATTACGGCTTGCGGTGGAAAAAGGGCACAGTGTCGTTACTAATTCTTTAATTGACGACGCCATGGATCGTTTCATGCCTAAACAAACAGCAAAAGCAACCGATAAACTTGCAGAAACTTTAGCTTTTAACCAGGCACGTAAAGGTAACACGGCACTTTGTATTAGCTGCGGGACTACCGCCCAAGAAGAAAACCCTTTAAAATGCGCGGTTTGTGGGTCGATTAATTTTGAAATCATTACCCCAGAAACAATAGATAAAATTATTGAATCTGAAGGTGGAGCAAAAGATGAAACTACATATGATGGGAAAAAGCTAACTTGGACCAAAGAAGCCCGCAAACTTTTACCAGCAATTAAAGACGCTTACCAGAAAAGACGGACAAAAGCCTACATTGAAAAAGCCGCTCGGATGCGGCGTTTGAGTGCGATCACTCTAGATTTTGCTGAAGAAATTTTTAAAGAACTTGGGCATGAAGACAGCCTCGAAGAACAGGCACAAGCATCTTCATCTGAAGATCCTAACACTCTTCTTGAACAAGAAATCAATAGTGGGTTTAAATTAATTGCCAGGGATGCAAAAGGAACACCCTTAAAATCAGTATTTGAATGGACTTCTGACGCTTCAGAACGAATTTTGCGTGTACCATCAGGTTTTATGCGAAATAAAGTTCAGGAACGAATAGAAAGCTTAGCTTTAGATAACAAAGTAATAACTATTGATATTAATCTAGTCGAAAAGGGTATTGAAATTGGACGAATGATGATGGAAGAAATGATCACCTCCCAAAGTAATGGGCAGGGTGCAGCAACCTATGATAAAAACAATTCAAGAATTGCTTCCTTACCGATTTATGGAAATGAAGATGTAAACGACTACCCTCCCAACCAACCACCGAAAGAGAATCTCAATGAGGTCAGTGTTATGTCAGAATTAGATAAAAAACGTTCCGACTATTAAGGTGCATGCCTTCTTTCAGGTTTTGTCGCCCTGATGATATTCCATTACTCACCGAAGCTATAAACAGGTGTTATGATGTTCATTTTCCCAATGTACCTCCGCTCACTATAGAGGGCTTTAAAAGAGAAGTTAAATATCTCAACCTTTGGTCCAGTTCATGCATGCTTGCCCTGGATAATGATGATCCTATTGGTGTTTTAATCGCGGCGAAAAGAGAAGCTTCTTCATTAATCTTGAGGCTAGGGGTTCATCCTGCCTATAGAGGGAATGGGTACGGACATCATCTTGTGACTTCTTTAATTGATAAAATGGCTGTTCTGGGTCCACCATTGTTGACTGTCGTAATCCCAGATAAGAGAAAAGACTTACCCCTTTTTTTTAGAAAACTTAATTTTACATCACACAATAATTATTGGGATTTTATCACTACCACTTCTTTACCTCCTCCAACATCTTCGCAGTGGGTCATTCCTGTTAGACTTGAGGATCTTGGAGATCGTTACCTCAGAAAAAAAGAAGTTGATAAAAGTGATGAATCAGTGCTCGCATGGGAACGTAGAACGCAAACGCTCAATAACAGAAAAAGAGAAATCAAAGGGATTGGTATACCAGATGTAGATGGAATTGCCGCCTATCTATTTTATACCGAAGACGAACCTGGCAATCTTACCTCACATAAATCGGTTAAAATTTTAGGGCTTGGATGCAAAACCCAAGTGAAAGAACCGATGCTGCTCGGACTCTTGGTGCAATATTTATCCAATACAATTAACTCATCAATAGAAATCCCTAAGCTATCTGTTTATGAAGTTGATTTCTCCTTTTTGGAAAAAATCAATTTCAGGAAAACACAGAGTTATACTGAACACAAAATGATCACAACAAAATTTAAATGATTTTATTTATACTACTAAATTACGATTGAAATTTCTACAGTTATATTCTTAATTTAATAGAAGTTATGATGAAGAAATTTATAGAAAAATTGCGGATAGGAGAAACACAATTTGGGTTTTCGATTAGTTATCCAGCACCAGGTATCCTTGAACGGATCGGTAAAGATTGGGACTGGGTATGGATTGATGGGCAACATGGGCAACTTGCTTATCAAGATATATTGGATCTTATAAGAGTTTGTGAACTCATGGAATTACCCGCGATCGCTCGCGTTCCTTCGCATGAATCGAGTCATATTGGTATGTTTCTTGATGCTGGAGCAAATGGTATTATTGTTCCACTTGTAAATACTATAGAAGAGGCAAAGTCTATTGTCGGTGCTGCAAAATTTCCACCTCTTGGTGAACGCTCTTTTGGCGGTAGGCGTATTATTGATAGGAAAAGTCGTGATTTTGCTCAAACAGCAAATGAAGATACACTACTTATTGCCCAAATTGAAACACCAATAGCAGTTGAAAACGCTGAAGCAATTGCTGCGATTGATGGTATAGATGCATTATTTCTTGGCCCTGATGACATACTTTTAAGACGAGGAGTCTCTATGGGCGTTCCTCGAACAAAAAATACTTTGGGAAAAGATATGGAAGCTGTTGCCAAAGCAAGTAATAATCACAATAAATTCTCGGTAATGCCTGCATTCACTCCAGAGATTATAAAATATGGGCATTCAATTGGTTTTACTATGTTCGCCTCAGGTGCTGATACACAGTGCCTTACGGATGCTTCTGATCAAGCATCTAAAGTTGCTCGGCAATCTATACAAGGGTAATACCTAGAATTAAAAGATTCTGCGCGCTCATCAAGTTGCTGAAAATTTCTTTCTTATTAGGAAAACGATTATCAATTCTAGTAAAAGGGCAAGAAGACCGTATGTTAACATTGGTACAATTGGTGATTTTTTTACCGAAGCCTTTAAATAAAGGCTGTACCATGCGGTAATACTACTGGCGATACCGTGTTCGTTGTTAAAACCATCCCACACGTAAAAAGAAAGTGGAATAAAGCTTTCTTCGATAAAAGATACGCCTTCTTCCCCATCCAAATTACGATTGTACTTGAAGATAACTGACCACTCACCGTCCTCATAGTTGGAGAATGCTAATACGTGATTATCTACAGATGTAAGCCTATCATAGCCATAGCCCGTGTATTGCTTTACTTCATTTTTATTAGCTAGGTCTAAAAACGTAACATTTACACTATTCTTTTTATCTCCAAAAAGAAAATAAGGCTTCTTAAAGCCCGAAGTCATTTTACTTGGAACCTGTAAAGCAACTGCATCAGAATATCTTTTATCACGCTCTTCGACAACCAGTGTTTTTTGCTTATTTTTCGGATTGTCGAGGTGAAATTTATCAACTAATATATCCGGAGCATTACTTCCTTTGGTATCCGCTTTCATATCATTCCAAGTAAGCAAAAATGCAATTGTTTCTTGATTGTAGATTGATCTAACTTCGATTGCATTTGCCGAAGGGAAAAACTCCCGCCCCGGTTCAATCACCTGTCCGACTAAAGGGAACAGTGCAGCTTCACTATTCTCAAAAAGAGATTTCCCTTGTGAAATATCAATTTCCTTTTCTGTATATTCCGCGATTATCGTCGTAGAATAGTTTGGTTCATCCTTTTCGGAAAGTGAATAAATATAATTTACCAGGTGCCAGCGATCTTCAGGTGTAATAGAATCTTTATATGACGGCATCGGTGTTCCATTTAAACCAGTAGTAAAGGCCCGGTACATGTCTTCACGTGTTGCACCACGTCGGAAAGTCCATCTTTTTGTTAAATCAGCTGGTCGGATATGGTATTTTGTCTCGCCAAACCCGTCTTCAAGGGTTGGGGCCGATACCCCGCTGCCTCGCCCACTGTCACCATGGCAACCATTGCACTCATTTAAGGAATAGAGTTCCTTACCTTTCAAAGCGGATTCTTCACTGTAAGGAGGAGCTTTAGAGAAAACTAGTGGGTCTACTACAAAATCCGGGTCAGTAAAATCTTCATTAAAAGTTTTAAGATAATAAGTGAGGTTTTGATATTCTTCTTCAGTAAAACCGGGGAAAGCAGGCATACCCGAGTATGGCATTCCTTTTTTAATGACTTGTTTGATATCATCATCGGTAGGAAGTTCCCCACTTTCTGTGCTGCGAAGTTTATATTTCCCACTCGTAAAGTCTCTTGGTTTGGGATGAAAATATAGACTCGCGCTTCCTTTCCCATCTCCATCTATCCCATGACAATGGGCACAATAATTTACATATAGTTTTTTTCCTGACGCTTGCTCTACTTCAGTCCCCAAGTTTACTTCCGCTGAATAGAGGTTACAAATTGTAAATACCCCGATAATTATTAAGAGAAAAGAGCCCTGTAAAGATCTACTCTTTTTAGAAAATTGCATTGTTAACTTCATTATTACTAATCAAGATTAATGGTGCTCCACTCGCGCCCTTGGATTATGTCCAGTAAAATCGTAAATAAAAAGGATGACATCCCATATTTCTTCCTCAGTAAGAAATTTCTCCCAAGCAGGCATTGCAGAACTCCAGGGACCTGATTCATCGGGGAGATCAGGGGCTCCTTTAGCAACCCGCCAAAAAACATATGACTCCTGTAATTGAGCAATTGTTCCAACATCAGCAAAATTAGCAGGTATTGGATTTAATCCATGTGCAAAAATCCCTTTCCCCTCCAGGGTATCACCATGACAGAAAACGCAATTATTATAATATACTTTACGGCCTGCTTCAACGTGTTTTTGGAAATCGAGGGGGCTTTCTGTTTCTAAATGACGATATGGATTTTCAAGTTCATTAAGTATTAATTGTTTGCCTTGATAATTAATTTTAGTAGGTGGTGCAGGGTGGATACTTCTTCCAAATACAGGCGCAACAATTTTTACTTGAGAACCAAAATATACCTTACCAGCAACAAGAACAGGAATTATTATGATTACAAGACCAAGGGGTAGTTTAAACTTCCGATTAACAAGAAATTGGATGACTGGATGAATAGCCTCCTTTAATCGCTGGGTGTCTGCGGTGATATAAAAGAAAAGCGCAATCGTAATGATTGCCATAAACATCTGAATAATAGAAGAAGGAAGTGGTGGTAAAATCGCATTTTTTAAAATTACGTAAAATGCAATCCACCAGGCAACTACCCAGAAAAGTGGGTTAGTGAAGGAGAGTCTTTTGCTCCTACTGATTAAATAAAAGATAAATAAAACAAAAAAGACTAGTGGTATGATTAGGTAATTCATCTAACTACCTTTTTTCTGCGAAAGAAATTCCACTAATGTTCGTAGTTGTTGGGGAGTAATATCTTCATCAAATCCAGCTCCCTGCAGGGTGGCGCTCATTACACCTTTAACAAAACCTTCTGTAACCACTGCATCGGGATCTATAATAGATTCTAATATTTCTGCCCTACTCAGCCTATCACCTACATCATAAAGACTTGGTCCGAGCAGTTGGACTGGATCTGTTAAGCTGTGGCAGGCCATACAAGCGTACTTATTAAAAAGCTCGTCCCCACTTAGATTATCATAAGAAGCACTCGCTTCATCATTGCTTACTACCAAAGTAGGTGCCGGTGTTGCTGTTGCTGACGGATCAGCCGAGTATTTCAAATTTGTCTTCATGGTTACTGTTGGGGATCCCCCCAAACTTTGAAGATAAGCGATTACCGCTAATACTTCTGGCTGTGTTAAACTAATAGGTGCTTTATGTGCTGGTGTCATAATTGGGTTATAACCTTCAACGATATAGGCACCTGGCTCAAAAAGCGATTCAGCTAAATAATCAATGTCACTATAACCCTCTATACGCTCAGCTGCTCGCCCCCCAATTCCAGCTAGGTCCGGTGCACGTGAGCCATGAGATCCCATCGTATGACAAAGAAAGCAAGTCCCTTTACCAATGGATATTTTTTCTCCGACAACAACCATTTCTGCTGAGCTCATGTTTTCCCGAACTTCCGCGCTTTCCGGAGGGTGTGTCTCTTTTTGTGGGACCATTTGCCCTACGTACCAATAAAAAAGCGTGGTTAAGATAGTGAAGCAAAATATTTTAAAAACATTCTTCATTTTCACTGATCAAGTATTCGGCTCCCAATCTTTCTTGTGGAGAAGCCCAGTAAGCCAGAAATTAAACATGATGAATACGAAGAAGATAATAACAATACATGAAACCACAGTGCTGGCAAATCCAAGAGTTGGAGTATAGGCATCAACGGAAGTGTCTTTCATCACTTCATAAACGTGCCAATGTAAGCGAAGCCCAGAACGTACATAACCCATTAGCCCCATCAACCAGGTAAAAGTAACCGCAAGGAAAAATAACATGTACTGTGCTCTCGCAGGGATCTCCCCCCATTTAATCTGACCGACAATACGTGCATTACGAAAAAGAAAAATGTCAATAATTGTAACCGATGTCATCGCGAATAATACAGAGATAACCTGGGGAACAGAAAGACCAATCCGCACTGTGGCTTCGACGAAATAACCAATCACCCCAATGGCAATGACAAAAATTATCGTTATCGCAAAAATTAGAAATTGAGCCGAATGACCAAGTGGTGCCCATGAAACTGTTGCCACTTTGTTTCCTCTTCGATAGAGAAGAAAACTGATATAAGTAGTAAGGATCATGATATTAACCGCCGTATTTTTTGCAGACATCACACCCAAGATTCCAAGAACCGGGTGATGAGCTCCTCCCATTTTACGCGCTTCTTCTACCGTGGCTACAAGTGAATGTGGGGTTGCCCAAACAACAAAACAGACTGTAATTGTTGCAAGAAGGTATTTAACAAATTTTTTATACTTCTCTGCTCCCTCTATTCGCTCCATACCTAACCATAAATAATAGTTAGCCCCGAGAAAGAGCATCCCAATAAGAACTGCTTGGATAATAAATAACCAGGAAAAAGCCCCTCCCATAAGCACCATACCCATTTGTGCGCGGAAAGCATAAATTTCGCTTCCCAACCAATACCCGGCAAATGGCAAAGGAAGTAAAGCGGAAATAGCAATAAAGTTACCAACATACCCCATCCAGTCGTAATGAGCTTTTTCTTCTTTAGTTTTAGCACCTAAAAATTTAAACCCTGCATAAGCTGCAGCAATTGCTCCACCAAAACAGATATTGGCAATAACTCGGTGAATATTTATCGGCATCCAAATATAATTGTTAACTGCATCCCAAGTACTTACCAGATTACCGGCCTCATCAATTCCACTTGGAGATGTCATAAAAGCAAGCCAGGCATTTGCAATGAACATAATTGCTGTTCCTACGATATTTAAGCCTAATCCCAAAAGTAGGTGAACACGCGGTGAGAATTTACCCCATCCATAATAATAGCTGTATAAAAACCCTGCTTCAGCAAAAAAGAGCAATCCATAAGGCCAAAAAGTCTTATCAAAAATGGAGATCAAGTAACTTGTGAATCTCGGATAGAGAATCATTAACATAAAAGTTAGGATTGCACCTAAAGTAGCAGTGAAGGAAAAAGAAACACTCAATAAACTAGTAAGTTCATGGGCTAGTTTATCGTAGCGTTTATCTCCTGTCTTATAACCTATAAATTCGATTAGTAGGGCAAACATTGGAACAGCCAAAACGAAAGCCGCATACATAAGATGCAATTCCCCTACCGCCCATATGGCAATCCGACTACCAAAAAAGGGGAATTCTCGATAATCAACATCTGCACCACCACTCTGCGATTGCGCAAAGATTACTGTAGTTCCCGCTAAAAAAACTCCGAAGGAAATTACAAACTTAATGATACTACTTTTATGATGTCCGCTCAGGATCAAGCTCTTTCAATTAGAATAATTTCACGCCAATAAAAAAGACTTATTGAATTACCATAAGTCATCACCACTCTGCGCCTCTGTCTTTGATTTATCTACTTCGCGATTTAACCAATTCGTATAATCATCTTGACTCAGGACTTCGATAAACCCCCTCATAGTAGAATGCCCTGTGCCACACAACTGACTACATGCAATAAGGTATTTCCCAGTTTGAAGAGCCTTAAAAGTAACGGGAATACTTGAACCAGGAATAATATCTTGTTTCACCCTCATTGCAGGAATACCAAAACTGTGTATGACATCTTTGGAGAGAAGGTGTGTAATTATCGGTTTATCTACTGGCATAAATAGGCGTTTAGCAACAACATCATCTGCCGCATTTGGGTCTTTCATATCCAACCCAAGCGGATTGGTCTGTACATCTATCAACTCAGGGGATGTATTGCCAAAAACCCCATCTGTTCCTGAATAATGAAAATTCCAAGCAAATTGTTCTGCTACGACACGAATAACCACCGATTCTGATTCCTCAGGAAAATCGTCCGCCCACTGTGCCCAGAGTGGAATAGAAAATCCTACAAGCAAGACAATCTCAGCAATAATAACACCTACTTCCGCATAAGTATTCAAATGCGAACGAGTCCCCGTGTAACTAGCCTGAGGATTACGCGTCTGTCTAAATCGGAATAGCACATAAACAAAATATAGTGACCATCCTATAAATAAGATGATTGCAAGCAAGTGTACCCACCAGTTTAAACTATCGAGTGCAGCTCCGTGCTCTGAAACATCAATGGGAAGCCATGGCATCCCGAAGAAGTCTTGCATTGGTTGTTCCATCATCGACCTTTCATTATTTCTGAATTAGTACTTTGAAGTGAATAATCTCTAGATTTTTTCCACAGGTATATAAAAAAACCTGCAAAACCACAGAGTAAAGTTGAAATTACTATATAGAGGGAAATTATTGCCATATTAACACCTTCAGACATTTTCCCGGTCCCTGCGCTGAAGCAACTGCTACAAGCCACGAGTGGATGTGTAACAATTAACAAGGTAATTAAAGTTAAACTATTTAAAAAATTACGGCAATTATATCTCATGGTAATAAATTCTGCATTTTATTAATAAAGGAATTACCATAAAAAAACAAAGCTATACCTGTGCCAATTGATCCAATACCGACAACTACATAGAAACCTGATTGTTGGAACGACCACCAACCGAATCCAAAGCACAGGATTAACGAAATCGTAATAAAAAATATGTGGAATATTTTTAAGGACATTTAATGTTTAACTGTAATTGTATGTGATATGACATCCAGATCCGTTACCACGGGAAGAACCATGAGGATAATAAAAAAAATGACTGTAAGGGAAAGAGACCATAAAATTAGTTTTTTTTCTGAAACTAGATGCATGAAGTAAGAAACTACTAACGATCCTTTTACTAACGCGACGCACAAAGCTAGAGTAATAGTTGCCGGTACTGGTAAATTCAAATAAGAGACGGCAACGGTAATTACAGTCAGGCATAATAAGGCAACAAAAATCGCAATGCAGGCCCGTATATGTTGATCAAGTTCTTCTAAGTTTTCAGCCATAGTTTTTCCTATTACATGAGATAAAGCGTCGGGAAAAGGAAGATCCAAACAAGGTCCACAAGATGCCAAAAAAGTCCGGCACATTCCACCCTTCCGGTAAAGCGGGCTGGATCTGTGTTCCACATTTTCGAACCTATAAATTGTAAATATGCCAATACCAACATACCGCCTATAACATGCAATACATGTAAACCAGTAAGAGTAAAATAGATGGCAAGAAATGTGCTCTCCGATGGGAAGAGTCCATGATGAAGTTTTGCACTATATTCAAAATATTTTACCACGAGAAAGATCAAACCGCAGGCAATCGTTATGTAATTATAAAATCGGTACTTATTAATGTCTCTTCTCACCAGAGAAGCCCATGCCATAACCATCGTAATACTTGAAGATATAAGTACTACCGTATTTAGTGTCGCAAGTGGCACATTGAGAATTGATACACCTTCTGGCCAAATTTCTGCGCCAATACGAAGTAAAACGTAAGCAGAAAAGAGGCCACCAAAGAGCATGACTTCTGAAGCAAGGAATAGCCAAATCCCAAGCTTGGCATTGACCAATCCCGTGTCAGGTCTCGGTTTACTTACATATGGTATTTCAATTGTAGACATCAATTTATCTCCTGAATTTCAAGTGGAAGCCCCTTTTTCAAATTGAGGGCTAAAATCTTTTGCTGCACCGGGAACACTATATTCATAAGGGCCATTATAAACTTCAACTGCAGATTCGAAATTTCCATGTCCTGGTGGTGATGGTGCTGCCCATTCGACTGTTGTTGCATTCCATGGATTGCGTCCTACCTTTTTCCCTTTCTTTATGCTCCATAATAAATTTACTAAAAAAATTATCTGAACCAACCCTAATGCCCAAGCGGACATCGACATCCATTTGTTCAAATAAAGGTAATTTGCAGCATGGGAATAAAACCCCGGATCTATAATTGCCGTGGCATCAGCATAGGATGCCCCTCCATCATGTAAGCGCCTGTTTATTCCGGCCATTCCCTGAATTAACATAGGGAAAAATACCAAATTCATGAAAATTAGTGTTCCCCAGAAATGCAACTTCCCAAGTGTTTCATTCATTAAGCGGCCTGAAACCTTAGGGAACCAATAATAGATTCCAGCAAAAAGCCCAAAAAGTGTCCCGGGCGCTACGACGTAATGAAAATGGCCAATGACATATAAAGTATCGTGGAGGTGAATATCTGATGCGCTGAGCCCTAATGGTAAACCCGTTAAACCACCAATTCCAAACATGGGTAAAAATCCCAGGGCAAAAAGCATTGGCGTATTAAATCGGATGGATCCACCCCAGAGGGTAAGAAATAGACAGGAAAGAATAATGACCGAGGGTACAGATATAATCATTGTTGTCGTTTGAAAAAAAGCGTTCAATGTGGTACCCATACCAGTCATAAACATATGGTGTGCCCAAACAGAAAAAGACATGAATCCTAGAAAAATCAAAGAATAAACCATGAGTTTATAGCCAAAAACAGGTTTACGCGCATTATTCGTAATAACTTCGGTAACAATCCCCATCGCAGGTAAAATGAGGACATAGACCTCAGGATGAGCAAGAAACCAAAATAAATGCTGCCACAAAAGGGGACTGCCACCTCCACTGATATCGGCTACCTCACCACTGATAACCAAACCTGTTGGCAGGAAGAAGCTTGTTCCTGCAACTCGGTCCATTAACTGTAATAGCCCGGCAGCTTCAAGTGGGGGAAAAGCAAGAAGAAGAAGCACAGCCGTTACCAATTGAGTCCATACAAAAAAAGGCAGCCGCATATAAGTCATTCCTGGAGCACGTAGCTGAATCGCAGTGACAATAAAGTTTATCGATCCCATCAAAGATGAGGTAATTAAGAAGATCATTCCAACTAGCCAAAAAGTTTGTCCTAACCCGATATCAATGTCCGCAAGAGGCGCATAAGAAGTCCATCCAGACTTTGCTGCTCCTTCAGGGAGAAAAAAACTAGCAAGCATGATAACGCCACCAACAAAAAGACACCAATAACTGAATGCATTAATTTTCGGGAAAGCCATATCCACAGCTCCAATTTGCAAGGGTAAAACAAAATTCCCGAAGGCACCAAAAGCCAATGGCACAACACCCATAAATACCATGATAGTCCCATGCATCGCCCCAAAGGTATTATAAGTGTCAGGCGTCATGATACCGTTGTTGCCAACAAGAAATCCCAGAATAGGTAAAGGCTGATCTGGATAGGCCAAGCTCCAGCGCATAAGCATCATTAACCCAAACCCAAAGAACAGAAACAATCCACCGGTAATCGTATATTGAATACCAATCATTTTATGATCGGTAGAAAATATGTATTTTCTCAAGAATGAAAGCTCTTCGTGATGTTCTTCGTGACTTACTTCAGACTTTTTTTCTTCAGTGATGGTCGTATCTGCCATAGATTATAGTGTTTTTTAATGGGGGTAGTAAATTATAATATTTTTACTAGTAATTAACCTTTATCTTGAAAAAGCGAAATCGACTGTTTCATTTGAATCTGCTGCAACTGTGACCGTCGAAACCTGTGTTCCTAATTTCTCGTGCCAGGCTTCCACTTCGTAAGTTCCAGCTGGTAATCCAATAATTTCAAATTTCCCATCCACCCCGGTAACTGAAAAATAGGGATGACTCATAACTGCAGCATAGGAAAGCATCCAAGGATGTTTATCGCATTTTATACGAAACATGGACTCACTTTTTCTGAAACTACGTGGGGGAGCCTCGGTCATACTTCCGGGCATCGCTAAATTGAACTCTCTATTTTTTTCAGGAAGGGCGTGCACATTATGCAAGACTCCATCTGAGTTTTTAAACACTATGTTCTGTCCTTTCATAACTGCAAATACATGGGGCTTATAAGCACACCCCTCTTGATTCACTACCACAGGGGTTGTTGGTGGAGCGTATTTTTGTGCGCCCAAACCGCTTTTAATACTGACAAAGATATTCGCCATACTTTGACCCTCACCTAAAACTAGGGCCTCGCTTTTAGATGCCATTCCCCATTCCTCCCATTTATGGACACAAACGGGTTCATCTGACATATCAAGTTCACGCATCTTTGGTGCATTACCTGTAAACTTAACTGTCCCGGTAATTTTCGCTCCTGATACTGGAACAGCAATAATCCCCTCTGCGGGTGCAGCAGGAGCCGTCACTTTTTTTACTTCATTTGTTATAGTTTTAGGTGCTGCCTCTTTCCCACCACAGCCATAAGATACAAATAAAAGTATGACCCCTAGGAAAATCCCAAATGTATGTTTCATATTTAAATTATTCATTATTTTATTCAACTCTGTTCTTTAAGTTTCAACTTCCCTTAACCAAAGTATTATTTTTAAGTTTATTTTTAAGTAAAATCTAAGACTTAGAAAATATATTCTAAGGGATTTACGATAAAGCATCCGTTTAATCGTGCCATTTGAACACTGTCAATTATTTATGTCATATTATAAAACTATTTTGCACACCATTTATTATAATGAAGTTAAAATTTATAATCGAAGTAGATCCTGTTTTAGCCTATATAAGTAATAGTCATAGTCATCCCATCTTCGATTGATATCTAAATCCACATAAATGAGACACCCCATTCTGAATCTTCCAAAGAATGAAATTTTTTATAGATCCTTGGTGTCACAGCCAATTTTACGATTATTTCCCTCCCGATTCTTTAACCCGGATTCCTCTTCCCAAGCACATTACGTTTGCCACAACCTGATTGCAGCCATCATATTTTAATCTCAATTGTACCCCGATCATTTAATAATTATCAAAATACCTTTCATTCCGGCTAAATAGTGCCCTGGGAAGGTACAGATATACTCATATTTTCCAGGTATTTCTGGCACAGTAAACTCTACGGTAACTGTTTCATCGGGTCCCGCCATTCCCGTATAAGCAATAATCTCTTTTTCACGATCTATTGGAATATATTCATTTTCCCTAGCCATTATCGCGGCCATCGAGAAATTCTTAGCATCAACACTACTATTAAGGAGAACAAAATTATGGGCCATTCCCATCTTAGGTATTTTACCAATATTTTTAAGAATAATTTTAATTTTTTCGCCTGCTTTGACTTCAATCTCTGTAATATCGAATTTCATTTGGTCATTGCCAGTAATAGAAATTATTCGAGCTTCAGAGGTTAAATGATGCGCTCCCTCTAAGATTGTCACTGTTCCCAATAAAACAACAATCAAGTTAAAGCCTAAAAGATATTTCCAATTACCTTTACCCATTTTTAAAGTCCTTTTCATAGAATTTTTATTTTTTACCCCACCTCGTAATTGTTTTGGATAAATCTTTATACCGAGAAAATCAATCCTTTATTGTCCCTCTAAATATTCCAATTTGCCGAAAAGACTATAATGCGATCTTTTTAAGACTATCCCCAACCTTTACCTTTCCAGCTTGTAAAATGGTCGCATAAACCCCTCGAAGATTATGCCTAACGCCCTCAGAGGAATCGAGATAATCTTTAACCTCCTGGCCATAACGGATAGCAAACTTATGACATCCAGTATGGGGTTGATCTGAAAGCTCAATCACTGCTTCTCCCAAGCTTAATCTTTGCCCTGGTCTCAATAAACACAAATCAAATTCAACAATAAAATTATCCCCGGCCAATGACCAAAATTTTTTATCTGGAGCGATCAACCGCATTAACCTAGAATTAAAAAGAGACACTTGAGCACGTGGATCTGAACTACCATCCTTAAGTTTCACCCAACATAAATTTACCCAACGATCACCTTCTACTCCGTTTTCAGGTGAAAGTTGTACTTCTTGCAGAGATTTTCTTTCATTCCTTACTGGGCGGATAAAAATAGCTTCGACCACACCCGCTTCTTTTGGGGAGTTAAAAACATTTGGCATGCCCTTCTCAATTTCTTCTCTTATAAGGTGTTTCATCTTAATATGTTGTTACTTCCAAACACACACGACTTCAAAAAAGGTTGGGTTTATTTATCGTGTTCAATTAGATTATGAATTACCAATTATTTCCTCGAGATTTAAAAGTTTTATCGCATTGTCTCGTAATATTTGTCGTTTCTGCTCTAAGGAAATTTCGGCATAATCAATTCGGGCACGCTGGAAGGCAGTAAAATATAGTGGGGTGTCAGTACCGAAAAGCAATCGATCGGCACCAATTTCACCTACCGCCCATTCTATCAAATTAGGCATAATACTCCTTGCGCTTGAAGTATCAATGTAAACACGATCATGTTTTATCATTTTTAATGCTTCAACTTGCAAATTGGCGCGCCCACTCGCCAAACCACCGTTACCTAAATGAGCAAAAATAAGAGGTGCCTCAGGAAATGCGTTTGCAAAAGTAATAAATTCATTGGGCCAGCTAAATTCATCTCCGCTGTGAGTTAAGACTACAGCCTTTTGCTCCGCAGCAAATTTAAAAATTGTGTCACCATGTTCAGCTATAGGGTACTGATGTTCTACAGGGTGAATTTTAATACCCACGCAATGAGGTAAAGTAAGCATCTCACGTGCTTGATCAAAGGTCTGTGGTTGAAGTGGGTTGATTATCACCCATTGAAGCAAACCATTTGTTTGTGGAACGACTTTACCCGCTTCTTTATTCCCCTCCACTGCATCTGCCTGTCCGCGTGGGAATAAACCTAATAGCGGTGAAACCACTGTTTGTTTAATATTACACTTCCTCGCTCGTGTAGCAACTGTCTCTGCATCACCAGATTGAAATCCAGATTCAAGACCTGTTCCCTTGTATGTATACTTACCGTAGTGTGCGTGAACATCTATAGCAGAGATCTTGAGACTTTGGGGTGGATAATCTATTTTCTCATTCATCATTATTAATGCTCTGTTGTTTTAAAACTCTTTTAGAAAGTACTAGATCACGCCTGTGGAAGGATCGCAATACGCAATGCTCTACTTCGGATAGCATGTTGAAATGCCTCTTCAACCTGATCGAGTCTGAATTTATCTGTTACAAGAGAACTGAATGGAAATTCATTGTAATTGTCTTTGAGAAATCTTAGGGCTTCAGCTAGATCAGGAGGAGTATAATTGTGAACACCGTAAATACTGATCATTCGTCGAATAATATCCTCTTCAAAAATAGGTGTTGGTGCAACGGGCGAAACCGCACCAACAAGAATGTAACGACCTCCAGTTCTTAACTGATTGAGGCCATCAGCCATCGCACCTGAAGCACCACTTAGCTCCAATGCTAGATCTACTCCTCGCTCTGAAGTCAATTTTTTAACAATTGAGTTGATTTTGCCTTCATCTTCAAACACTGACACACAACGAGTAGCACCAAATCGTAAAGCCATTTCCAAGCGCTTGCGGTCAATATCAGTGACTATTATCTCTCTAGCCCCATAATCATGTGCCATTGCACAGGCAGTTAATCCAAGCATTCCTGCTCCCTGAATAAGTAATACTTTCCCCCGACACCATTCTGCACCACCGCTTACACGAAACGCAGCCGCCACTGTAGCCGTTGCACAATTAGCTGGGCAGGCAACCAAATCTGGAAGCTTCTCAGGCAAGGGAAAAACTGCCGTTCCGGCTACTAAATGGCAATAATCAGCCATCCCTCCACTTAAAGGATGCGTCGAGGATAGAACTTCATGCCCGTACTTGAAAAGATGCTCACATTTCTGAGGTAACCCATCGCTACAATAGAAACAATTCCCGCAACTCGCTGTAATCGACCAAGTCACTCTCATATTGGTTTGCAAAGGCCTACCATTAAAATCGCAAATGGGATCTCCCGGCCCAATTGCTACAATTTTCCCAATAATTTCATGTCCGAGGATAGTCGGAGTCTGTATGGATCGATGCCCATGATAGGTGTGTAAATCGCTACCACATAGTGTGCAGGCTGTAATTTGGACAAGAGCCTCACCGGGAGCAAGTTTTGGAACTGGGAAAAATTGATACTCTAATGGTTGGCCCGCAGAATTAAATACTGCTGCAGTAGTTTTTCCTCTACTCCAACATTTAACACTCATTGTTCCGTGCCATTAATTGTGAAATCAAAAACATCAAAATTACGCGGATCCTTTTCAGAACGGATAATATATTCGGGGGTAAGAGGTTTGGAAGTAATTAAAGGAACTTTTTCTTCGTATCTCCCTCCATGTGACCGGAGCGGTCCATCCAAAGCTGTAAGATCATGATATTTCGAGGTTTTCCCAAGAACAAAGTTTCGACTAGACATTACGATGAATTCACCTGTACGATCATCAGGTAATTCAAGTTTTTCAACTGCTGTATTGTGATCGTAGACTTCAGTTACTCCCTCAATTTGCTTTAGTCTTTGCTCAATCCGTCTTTCAAGTTTAGGATCTTTAGGATGACTTAAGTGAATTATAACCAGCGATCCAAGGGCCCCATGATGTTTAACATAGGGATCTGTAATTGGACAAATTACGCGTACACTTTCACCGAACTCATATTGTAAAATATTTTCCAGATAGACAACATTCGGTGACCCATCTGCTTTATGTTTTGCGTTCATCCCATGATCCGCGGTTATCCCGATAGTTGCACCAGTTTTCATTATGCGTCCAATCTCATAATCCATATGAGAATAGAACTCAAGAGACTCTAGTGTATCTGGTGAATACACGTGTTGAATATAATCCGTCGTTGAAAGGTACACAAAATCAGCTATATTTTTCTCTAGCAGTGCTGCTCCTGCACGAAGCACAAATAACGATGCTTCAGCACTGTAGATTTCAGGTATAGGATAGCCAACGAACTCTTCAACCATTTCGATCCCATGCGTATCAATACGCGCCATGTTCGCTTTTTCTGCAGAAAATCTTATTCCATCTAGATCATGTGAGAGAATATCTCGTAATTTCTCTTTTGCTGTCACCATCGCAACTCTTCTCCCTATCTTGGCTGCTGAAGCCAGTATTGTTGAAGCACGTAGGTAATGTGCAGAATTCATCATTACTTCCTTCCCTGTTTTAGGATCGAGAAAAAAATTCCCACTTATGCCGTGACCAGACGGGGGTAATCCCGTGACAATGGATGCATTATTAACGTTAGTAAAAGAAGGTAGAGCACCTCGCGCCGTACATCGATAACCGTGATGCAACATTTTCGCAATGTTAGGAATACAATTTTTTTGCCAGACTGGCGTCGAGGTATTCGTTTGAACAACCGTCAAGACAAAGAATAGCGATAGGTTTATTTTTTAACTTATACTTACGCTCGTTAATAAAAAAGTCAGCTGAGATAATCGAGTTAGTAGTGTTCGTTATCATTAACAAAAAATTCTTAATTCCGTATAAATGCTCATTTATTATACACCTAATCTAATGGCTTAAAAGTTGATTATCAATTGCTTTTGCAAAAATTAATATTTTTATTCTATAATTACCCTTATTGCGAATCTATAGTTTGATGATAAGAGAAATATTTATTCAAATAGACCCTCTACTTGACTAGGCGATAGTCCTCATAATAAAGTAATATGATTTTTGTTTAACATACACCATTTCATGACTGAAACCTACCTACTGGAAAATCTTAAAACCAGCGATTATAGTGAAGTAGCTAAAGCGGTTTTAGAAATTCAGTCTGAAGTGTTCCCAAAGGTTGATGCGTCAATGATCTCTGGATTGTTTAAAGACGTAACAGCAATGTTTAAAGGTAATTTTTGGAATTATCAGGCGATGGACACAGTTTACCACGACTTGGAACACACCTTACGGGTAACGCTTTGTTGGGTTCGAATGGTCGCTAACAGAAATCAACTCCATATCAAACCTGTAATAACAGACAAGAATTTTATCATAGGGCTACATGGGATAATCCTTCACGATATAGGGTTCCTAAAAGAAAATGGCGACCATGAAGGTACGGGTGCAAAATTTACCTTTGTACATGAGAAACGTAGTTGCGAGTTGGCATCTTTATACCTGAAAAAAAAGGGGTGGAATAAACGAGATATCTCTGCCGTCCAACACCTCATTAGTTGCACCGGGCCACGTAGTGTTATCGATGCTGTTTCCTTTAATAACAAACTTGAACGCATTATGGGTGAATCTGTATGCAGTGCTGACTATATTGGCCAAATGAGTGATCCTGCATATTTGCAAAAATTGCCTGCATTATTCCTAGAATTTGAAGAATCTGATAATTATCATAATATCCCCGTCGAAAACCGTATGTTTAAGAATACTGAAGAGCTTATCCGTGGTACTCCAGAATTTTGGAAAAATTTAGTAATCCCAAAACTGAAAAAGGAATGTCATGGCTTTTATAAATATCTCTCCCATCCATACCCTGACGGGATCAATCCATATTTAAAAAAGATTGAGCATCATGTAAAAACTATCGAAAAAGATCTAAAAACCGCGTCAGTGGAATAAACATTTTGAGAAACGGGGTTTAAAAATTGGAAATAATTAAGTGGGTAACTTATTGTATAGGTTCTAAATTTACCCTATCTTCCCCTCTAATTGGATATATCTTTTATATCGTATATTTTTATTCAGAGACGAAGCTTTAATGCTTAATTTAAGCATTTCTTAAATTACTCTTCGATTTCAAAAATAGCTTCGATCTCGACAGGAATATTTCCTGGCAATACGACCATTCCCACAGCACTACGGGCACCTATTCCACATTCTTTTCCAAATACTTCGCCAAATAGTTCGCTGCATCCATTTATGACCGCCGGATGTTCCTGAAATTCAGGGGTGCTGTTAACCATGCCGAGTAGCTTTATAAGCCGACTAACTCGATCTAGAGTTCCAAGATTTGAGCGTAAGGTTGCCAGTATTGAAAGTCCTACCTGTCGTGCCGCCATTTGTCCAGCATCAAGAGTTAAATCATCACCTACCCTCCCTACAATCATCGATCCATCCAACTTTACAGGGCCGTGTCCAGATACATAAGCTATTTTTCCTGCAATTACTAATGGTTTGTAAACACCAGCTGGTTTGGATACTGGGGGGAGTTCAAGGTTTAGTTCAGAAATTCTGGCTTCCGCACTCATAGCTATATTAATGTTTGAAGTTTCTCTTTATTAAAGGGACCTCTTGAATACGCACCTCGCGGTATTCCAACAACTGAATATCTACATCTGAATAGAACATAAATTAGATTATTGAAGAAAGAGAGATTGTTCTTCCCTTAAACCTAAAGCAAGTAATTTTATAACTATTTGTCATGAGTCATAACTATGTTATTCGGATGCTAGGTTCTCTTTTACCACCCATCAATTATAACTTAATTATCGAATATTGAACTGTAAATTTTAATTTTTTCTTCAAAATCAGGCCGAAGCATGTGTTCTACTAAAGTAAAGTAATAACTGTCGCAGGGAAGGCCCGCTTCTATTCCTTTCTCAACAGCATGTTTTTGAGCGACAATAGTCTGCTTAAGTAACTTCACACCCTCCTGAGCATGTTCCACTTCTCGTGTATTGAGAAAAGAGCCGAATTTATTCATTGCCGACTGTTGCAAGTACATAACATGCAGTTCTGCTGCTTCAAATCGCGTACGTCTAATTTCTCTTTCTGCCAATTCACATAGCTGTGTTGACCATTCAGGTGAAATAGCTTCTTTAAGACAGTTCGCGTTATCATTCATCCTTATCGATGCTTTTTCATAACCTTGAGCTATTATTTTCCCAAAATCTGTTGTTGTTTCAGGAAGCCAGCGGTAATCAAAATAAATTTTGAGGTCATGGTCGCAAGTCAACAAAGCCTGTTCATAGATCTGCCCTCGCTTAGTTAAGTAATTACACCAGGGTGTGGATTGTCCAGGTGCAATGCGCTTAGCAAGGTTTTCGATGTACAATTCTGCCGTGATATTTCTATCCCAATGTGATTTTGCAAAGAGAAGCATATTGTAATCAGGTGCGATCGATGGACCCCCTACCTGTAATGACATATGACATTCTATTTTTCTTTCCTCATATAGATACATATCTGCGATTATTATCGTGGGTAAAAAAGGATAGATTCCACGAAAAAGTATTTGATCAAAATAATATTCAAAAGTGTGCGCATCATCAACTCCTTCAAATTTGTGCATCCATGCCCTCAGGGCTTCAGAGTAAACCCGATTCCGCTTGCAAGATGGATTGTCTAAAGCATGTCCGTAACATCTTTCACGGGGGGCAAAAAGCAGAAAGCATCCTTTTGAAACATCAATCTGGGTTCCTGGGAATAGCGTATCATGGTAAGCCAGTACAGATATGCGCAAAGGTGAATTTTCTTCTTCTATAACTTCGACCAGACTCCTCATAGCTAACATTGACTGGTCTGACGGCGATAATGCTCGACTGGTTGGTGAAAAACACCACCCGCCTCCAGGTAAATCATCCGCCCATTTATGGATCGCGTAAATCCCCTTAAGTAAACCTAATTCATGGCGAAATCTTCTTTTTACTTCTGTTCGCGCTTCCTCATTCGTGACACAATAATTTAAATCGTTTGAACGTTGCCCATTAAAATCAGTTGGCTGCACCATACGATACCACTCAGGATTTTCACGAAAGTGTTCCCGAGCAATTAGTTTTGATAGATCGTGACCACCAACCTCCAGGCGTAATCCCAGTTCTTCCGCTAATGAAAGATCATCCATCTCATGTCTAAGCGCATTGAATCGTAGTTTTGCATAAAATCTCAACCATTCTTCATCCGTAAAATCTCCCGCATTTTTCCCTTCCCAAAAAATACCTCGGTAAGGAAACCGGGGATTGATAATCTCATCCCCTATAAAAAGCGTGGCGAGTTGATCATAAGTAGGTGCCCACTCCCCGCCTAAACCAGGATAAAGAAAAAGGTACCCTAACCGTTCCGCTAGATCATAAGTCCCGTTAAGAATTCCCTTTGCCGAAGGTGAGCTTATCGTAAGCTCTGCTTTGGAAACGGTAATCCGATAGGCATCTTTACCCATCTTCTTACCGTGTACCTCTGGTATTTTTGATACCGTTCCGGAAACTGATAACTGAAGAGAAAAATATACCTCACTTAACTCCTTATTAACTTTTTCGATCTTAACTCCACTACGATTGAGAAGACGTTCCATTTCAGTAACCGCATAATGATAGCAGCTTGAACTCCCTCTATAATGATTAATCAAGGTTATTTTTTTCGGAATACATAAATAATCGTTACCCACTCTTTAAACCCCCAAAATATTGATCATACTTCTTTTATTATCACAAAAGAGCTCTTATCTTATTTAAACGCTGATTATTGCCACAAATTATGCCAATAGATTAGCCTGAAAATTGCGACCAGAATTTTAAGTGAGTTTATATACTTTGGGTATTATTTCCTATTCTGTTCCACAATTTCATTCCAATACCAAACCACTATTAATGGGTATATTTTACTCTATTACTTGATTTCTTACCTAGGAAATCTTAATTTTAAAATTCATGATCTCTTTCCTCTAAGGAGGGAGGTTCAATTATATTGGTAATTATAAGATGAAAAAAATTTTGATAACTGGTATGAGTGGGTTGGTGGGTGGGATATTACGTAAACATCTTGAACAAAACGAAGCCTATGTGCTTAGTGCTTTAAATCGAAGAGATGTTGAGGGCGTACCTACCACCCAAGCAGATCTCGGTGACCTGGACGCGATTAAACCTGCTTTTATAGGACAAGATGTAGTTGTTCATCTAGCAGCACAAATTGAAGAGAATGATTTAGATTCTATGCTGCGTATTAATGTCATGGGGACTTACAATGTTTTCGAAGCGTCAAGATTGGCAGGTGTTAAACGAATTGTTTATGCCAGCTCAGTAGCGACTTGTGCGGGGTGGACAAAGGAAGCGCCTTATGAAGCTATATTTGCTGGTCGATATAACGAGGTCCCTGAAAAATGGCCCATGCTAACCCATGATATGGTTAGACCTATCGGTCTATATGGATCATCGAAAGTATGGGGCGAAGCACTGGCTCGTCATTATGCTGACGCTTATGACATTTCCATTCTCTGTGTACGTTTAGGTCGGGTACGCAAAGAAAACCGACCTGTTGAAATTCACGAGTACGCTGCTTTTCTGAGCCACCAGGACGCAGCAAATTTTCTTCATCGTTGTATCGACGCACCTTATTGTTTGAAATATGATATATTCTTCGCCTCATCAAATAACAAATGGGGAATTAGGGATATAGAGCATCCACGTAAAGTTTTAGGATATGTACCTCAAGATTCCGCTGAAGATTACAGACAATGACTAGAATTGACGGAATTGTCCCTATCATTCCAGTACCTTTTAACAAGGACGAATCTATAAATTTTTCAGATCTTAAAAGACTTGTGAAATATTGCGTGTCATCAGGCGCATCGGCAGTTTGCCTCCCGGCTTATGCCAGTGAATTTTATAAATTGTCTGAAAATGAACGTGAAATGGTTATAGGTATAGCGGTAGAAGCATCAGCCAATAAAATACCGGTAATTGGTCAAGCAAACCATGTATCTAGTCATATCGCTTGTGAAATGGCAAAACGCTATCAGGAACTAGGGGTGGATATAATATCAACGGCAGTTCCTCGTCTTTTCCCTTTAAATGAAAATGATATTATGATCCATTTAGGTCGAATCGCAGAATCGATTTCTCTACCTTTATTAGTACAGGATTTTAATCCAGGTGGCCCCACAATAGGAGCACAATTTATACAAAATTTTAACACAAGCCACCCTAATTTTACTTACATTAAACTGGAAGAACCATTGTTTGTTAATAAGCTAATCGCTATACGCGATCTTGTGAATGATCGGATTGGGGTCCTAGAAGGATGGGGGGGGGGTACTACATGTTAGAATTAATTCCTCATGGACTGCACGGAGTAATGCCCGGAGTGGCGCTCCTTGAACCACTCAACCGCATCTTTCACTTAGCCAAAAAAGGAGATATGGAAAACGCAATGACGCAAATGGGACAATTATTACCCTTTATTAATTACACTTTGCAAAACCTTGAATTATTTCTCCAATTAGAAAAACGCATACTTGCTAGAAGAGAAATAATTGAACATCCCATAGTACGCGCTTCAACTTATACGCTAAGTGAAGCGGAATTGGACTATTCAGACCTACTTATAAAGCATGTATTAAAGGCTCTACCTGGGTCCCCAGACTCATAAATACATGTGATCCTGTTAGAATCAATACACCTTATGATCACTATATCTTTAATCAAATTTTATGAAATATGAAATAGATTTGTGAATTAAAAAATATAGCTTCCACTATGTTATTTCTCTATTGGTTTTCAATTCCTAGAAGGTATTTATGGGCAATCTCCTTACTTTTATAATGCGCCGCTAGCTCAATTGGATAGAGCACCTGACTTCGGATCAGGATGTTGGGGGTTCGAGTCCCTCGCGGCGTGCCATTTATATTCAACAGGTTACAAATATTGATATTTATTAGATACTTTACCATCCATCACTTGTCCGCCACTTTTAGACCCCTATTACCGTATTTATGATAGATCATTCCGAAGTTCCCGGAACGGTAATTTCTCACAGCCCAGCCAGTAGCCAAGCTTTCATCGGTTCTCCTACTCTGAGTGTTCTTGCTAACGGTAATTACGTCGCCGTTCATGACTTTTTTGGACCAGGGACAGAAGACAATGAAATGGCCGTCTTCGGCTCTGATGACAGAGGGGAAAACTGGAAGCAGCTTTCCCGTTTTAAAGGGCAGTGGTGGTCCACCCTTTTCCTTCATAAAGATGCTCTCTATCTAATAGGCACCAGTCGCGAATATGGTGACGTCGTTATTCGCAGATCCAAGGATGGAGGAAATACATGGACGGACCCTAAAGATGGAGATACCGGGCTCATCCGTGACGATGCACATTATCATTGTGCACCGGTCCCCTTATTGATTCATAACGGAAGAATCTGGCGTGCCTATGAGTTGGCAGAAGGAGAACGTCCTCAATGGTCAGTGCTCGTTTTTTCGATCGCATTGGATGCAGATCTGCTCAAAGCAGATAACTGGCGTATAAGTAAACCGTTTAAATATGACTGGCCCGGTTCCAAGTGGATCGAGTGGATCGAGGGAAACATTATTTTAACCCCAGAAAAGAAGCTCGTCAACATTCTGAGAGCTAACGGGGAAGGAGCCGACAAAGCGGCGATCGTGCACATATCGAATGACGGTTTGGATCTTTCGCACGATCGCGACAAAGACATCATTCACTTTCCGGGGGGCAGCTCTAAATTTACCATCCGATATGACGAAAAGACTTCGCGTTACTGGTCCATCGGAAGTAAACAAAGCAACCCAAAAGCTTACCGTAATATACTCGTTCTCACTTCATCATGGGACCTTTGGAACTGGAATGTTGAAGGAATACTTCTCCAGCACCTCGATGAGGTATATCACGCCTGGCAATATGTAGACTGGCTATTTGAGGGTAATGATATTATTGCTGCGTCGAGAACGGCTTACGACGATGGGCTAGGTGGTGCGGCCACAGCCCATGATGCTAACTACCTTACTTTTCATCGTATTAATAATTTCCGTGTTTTTTAAAAGCCTGGAATAATCTGAATTTCATTACCCTGTATGCGGCGAGGGTAGTTGAAAAGGTGCGGGGCCTGCATTTTGGCATTTATATTTTTCCAAAGTGCCAGGCCTGTCTCTTATACACATCT
>PNEW01000011.1 GCA_002922725.1 Verrucomicrobia bacterium Opi.OSU.00C
TTGATAGGTTTCGATCTTGGGGTATCTAATAGCTGGGGCTTTCGTAATCCATATAGTATTTCGATAACCTACACAAAAGCTACTCTTGATGGCGATGCCAATTCAGAGGATGCAGAATCCATATTTGCGGGAGGTAGAGATGGAAATTACGTTCCTTATATCCCTAAATTTCAAGGAAACTTTACCACAGGATTTGAAACCCGAAAATTTCGGGCCTACCTTAGCGCCTCTTATATATCGGCAACTTATACATCTGCAACAAATTCTTCATCATCAATAAACCCCAATACTGGAAGTGGAGACGCGCGGTTTGGGGAAACGGATAGCTGTTTAATTATTGACATAAGCGCTTATTACGAAGCTTTTGACGATTGCGAAATCTTTTTATCAATTAATAATCTATTTAAAGATAAATATGTTGCTTCACGGCATCCATATGGCGCACGTCCAGGAGCGCCATTCCTTGGAAGAGTTGGGATCCAATATAAGTTTTAATCTCTCTTAATTGGGCAATTTTATATTGTGGTCTAACGGATATTATAAAGCAGGCAATCTTACTCGATTGCCTGTTTTATATTAAATTTTAATTTCAATGGTAAGATAAAATTTAAATGGGCTTATATTACCAAAAATATTTCTCAAATATCGATAATTTCATCATCGCCCTCATTTTTTTGCCTGAAACGCCTGGAAGATGACCGTTTAATTTTCACATTCTTACTTAGAAAGATATTGCTTATAAGAGATGTCATGCTGACAACAAAGGATCCCCAAAGAGCGGTGGGAAAGGAATTAACATAGAATCCAGACACTAGTTCACTTACAAGTAGCAACAAGAGTGCGTTAATTATCCACAGGCCAAAGCCCATAGTGAAAATGATAAAGGGCAGGGCAAATAATATGAGAACCGGTTTAAGGATGAGGTTAAATAAACTTAATAGTAAAACAACTAGTATGAGTGTTTTACCGTTGTCAAAATTGATGCCCGATGAGGTAAAAGCTGCAAGAAGCACACCTAATGCGATTAGTGCCCAACGAAAGATAAGTGATTTAATATTTTTGATGTGACTATTGGTTTATTTCCCGAATAATAACAGGATCGTTCAACTATTATATGTTAAATTAGGTGACACTATATTTAGCACTTGCTGTAAACAACTCGGGAAAAGTTGATCTATTGTATGAATTGTGTACGAGAAAAAACCAAACTGTTACCCAAATTACTTTTATCCAGCAATACAAGCCTTACCCAAAACCTATAAGGGGGATATGTATGTCTTATACTAGTAAGATAACTCCCATTTTCTGACAATTTTAAATAGAGAGAATATTCATGTGTTTTATTTCTAAACAATTCAACATCAAGGCGGGCTTTCTTAAAAAATGGCCTGACTATATTCTGATCTTTATCTACAAAATAAATGCGGAAGTTACCTTCCACGATCCGAAGGTTCACCGTTCCAACTTTATCATTCTTAAAGTAATGGCCAAGTTTCTCTAACTTATCACCCTCAGTTATGGGTGATTGAACTGATAAAATAATGGGGAGAAAAAAGATAAGGGAATTCAATGCCATATAACTTAAAGTCATTGAAAGGTTATATTATATTTACCAAATTAAATTATGATACAATGACCCCAACCTATCAAATATTGATTAATGAAATATATAAACTCTTGTAGAGAAATCACAATTATATTATAACTCGTGGGTTATTTATGGTGCTTAAACAGCTGATTTACAATAGATAATAGATCTAAGTTATTGTTGATGCTAGACGTTGTTATCAGTAGCGTTATCAGCATGAATTAGGTCAACTTTGATAATATTCGGTCTTCTTCTTCAAAATCCCAGGGTTCTTTATCATAACCTTGCTCCAGCCACCATCGATAGATCATATACAGGCCGTCACGGATATTATATCGGGGGTCCCAGTTGAGATCGCGTCGTGCTTTTTCGTTACTGTATACTGAGCTGACGCCCCATCCAAAAGGGAATACATCAACCTCAAATTCTTCATAGCGTTTGGGATCAACGTGAATCACTTCCACTTGCTTATTCATGATTTCACTCAGTGTTTGCAGGTACCCGTTAACAGTAATCATCTCATTGGCGGCGATAGTATAGATCTGTCCGGCTGTTTGTTTTCTGGTAGGAACCGCGGCAAACGCGGCAGCTAAGTCATCGACATGGATAAAGTGAAGGAGTCGTTGCCCATCTCCGGGAACAATTAATTTACGATCGTGAGTGATGCGGGCAAAAAAAGCCTGCTCGCGCTGTTTCAAGTTATTGTGTGGGCCATAGACATAGACCAGTCTCATTGAGGTGGTAGGCAGACCGTACTTCGTGTGTGCTTTTAAGAGAAGATCTTCGCAAGCAATCTTGTCCCTGGCGTAATCATCGGCATCCGGTCTTCTGTTGAGTGCTGAATCTTCAAAAATAGGTCTAATTTCTGATGGCGCGTAAACAGAAGTCGTGCTGCAGAAAACATAAGATCCAATCTGCCCATTGAGAATATCTAGGACATCTTCAACGACGTTTACGGTATAGCCCGAGATGTCATAGACAACATCAAATGCTTTGCCCAACAAAACCGCTGCGACCTGTTTTCGATCATTGCGATCGGCAGTGAGACGAGTGGTTTCATCTGGAAGCTCCGCCTCACTCAACCCCCGGTTTAAAATCGTTACCTTATGCCCCTGTTTAGTTAAATATTCAACAAGATGAAGCCCGACAAATTGTGTTCCTCCTAAGACGAGAATTTCCATAAAATGTAACCAAAAGATAACCTTTATGGAGTCAAAAGTCAAAAGTCTAATGTCGTAGGTATATGCAAATACACGAGCATGTGAGAATATAGAAAGGCCGCTTGTTTTATAAAATTATATATTATTTGGATTAATACCGGTAATTAAACTAGCTCTTCGATTATCCTAATATGAGTTTTAGATCTCTCACGATGCCTAAAATTTAAAAGAGAATTTCGGTTACTCAAGTCTAGTAATTTCTCACGCAGCTTTTCTAAACTCTGTTTTATATAATCAAGTTTAGCGTTATCCTCATTCTTAGCCATCAATACGTTAGCTAGTTTGTAAATTACAAATAATCTAGATTATAATACAGTAGTTATTAATTTTACCCAACGTTATTCTTGGATATTGGTGAGTTTATTGTCAGTACCATTGTCAGTTTGGCATAATCACACAAAGCTTATATTCATAAGAAATTAATATACATATACTTATGATAATATAGTGTATGAAGGAATCATAATTATATTTTGAATCAAGATAAAATTACGTTTTAACTGAATTAATAAGTCCCTTTTTCTTTTAATTGATCTTTAAGTGATTTCCAGTGTTTGAGACGTTTAGCAATTGGCTCCTCAGCGCCCGCAAGTTGAGGTTGATAAAAGCTTAAAGGGTTTTCCATATATTCCTGTCCTGAAATTGCTTCACTGTAATCATGGCTATATTGGTAGTTGCGTCCATGTCCCAACTCACGGTTAGTTTTAGTACTGCTGTCACGCAACCAGAGAGGGACTGCCTGAATGGGTTCGTTTTTTATTACCTTTTTTGCTTCGCCCAGTGCAAGACATGTAGAATTACTTTTTGGCGCAGTAGCAAGATAGATTACAACATGCGCAAGGTTGAGTTCACATTCTGGTAAACCTATGGATTCACAAGCTTGAAAAGCTGCTATGGCAAGTGGTAGTGCTCCAGGGTCAGCTAACCCGATATCTTCGGAAGCAAGAATCACTAGCCTCCTGGCTATGTACCGTGGATCTTCACCGCCAGCAAGCATTTTTGCCATCCAATACAGTGCTGCGTCAGGGTTTCCACCACGCATACTTTTGATGAAGGCCGATATCGTATCGTAATGTTCATCTTCGTTAGCATCGTATCGTATCTGACGCTCATTGGCAAAAACTTTTAGTTCATTTTCTGTAATTGTAGCGCCCTCAGTTTGGCTCATGACCAAAGTTTCAAGAGCATTCAAGGCACGCCTCAGATCCCCATCGCAAAATAGGGTAATTTTTTCGAGAACGGAATTTTCCACCTGGCATTGTCTATCACCTAACCCGTTTTTACTATCCGAAAGAGCCTGCTTAAGTACTTTTGTTATAACCCCTTTCGACAAAGGATTTAGGCGAAAAAGGTGACTGCGGCTGAGGAGAGGTGGATTAACGTAAAATCCTGGATTGTGTGTAGTAGCTCCAATTAAACGTATAGTTCCTGATTCAACATCGGGTAGAAGTAAATCCTGCTGGGCTTTATTAAAGCGATGTATTTCGTCGATCGATACAATCGTTCGATCTTCGGGACAGCTTCTTGCCAAATGTAAAATTTCACGTAACTCAGCCACGTTTGACATTACTGCATTAACACGAATAAAGCGGCTACTTGTTTCATGAGCAATAACTTCAGCGAGTGTCGTTTTACCACAGCCCGGAGGACCGTAGAATATAATACTACCAAATGAATCTGATTGTATAAGCCGTGGCAATAAACTCTTTTTACCCAGAATATGATCTTGTCCAATAATTCCTGAAATCTTTCGGGGCCGAACACGTAATGCCAATGGTAAGGCTGCGAACGATTCCTTGTTTTTCAACTCCAATGAAGACTGATCATTTTTGCTTTTTTTATTCGATCGTTGGAAAAGCATAGTTTGTTCAGAATCGTCCATCAATTTAATATGAGTATATCCATGCTTGCTTGCAAGGGATCAATGCCTAAAGTAGATTTATTATGAAGACTGCATCTAAAATCCGGTCTTACCATGCCCAATCACTGCCCATAGCGATGACCGTGGCTGGCTCAGATAGCGGAGGTGGGGCCGGTGTCCAGGCAGATCTTCTAACTTTTTGCGACCTTAAAGTTTTTGGGACTTCAGCGATCACTTGTCTGACCGCACAAAATCCTGATGAGGTTGCAGCAATTGAAGCAATGAGTTCAACCTTTGTTCTTCAACAAATCAACCAAATCAAAAATTATTTTACTCTTAGTGCCTTAAAGACGGGCATGCTATTTGACGTAGATATTATTATGGTTGTCGCCAACTTTCTTCAGGAACATCGAGAGATTTCATCGGTTATCGATCCGGTGATGGTTGCTACGAGTGGTGACGAACTTTTGCGACCAGAGGCAGTACAGGCAATAAAAAAAGCTCTTTTGCCTGCAGCCACTATCATCACACCTAACCTTGATGAGGTGAAAGTATTACTGGGAAAACGACCAACTGATAGGAAAAGTATACTTCTAGCAGCTGAAAATCTCGTTAATAGTTATCAATCTGCTGCTCTAGTTAAAGGTGGTCATATGGAGGGTGACGAGATTGTTGACATCCTCTATGAAACAGATGGCACAGTGACGGAGTTTAATTGCAAACGAATAAAAGGAATCAACACACATGGTAGTGGTTGTACATTATCAGCAGCTATTGCAGCCGAACTAGCGAAAGGAAATCAATTGAGTTCCGCCGTTGGAGCTGCTCATGCCTATCTGCAACGTGCCATGAACTCACCAAGGCACCTGCAAGATCAAATTTTCATCGGGCATTAAAACTGACCTTGGTCTTCATACAGGACACCATAGGCCTGGATCTTATCAAATAAGTATGGGGGTTATATTTAAGGCAAGCATATATACGAGATATGAAATATCGTTGTCACCATGTATTGCGGTATTAGTACTGGCTCTGATAGACTTAACCTACCATCCATTGGTAAAATTTTAGTTTTGATGAATAACTCCACCAATATTTTAATTACCTAGAGATACTCTAATCATCATTTCGAGTAACTCCTCATCAGTTTGACTTAACATCTTTACTCGTAAGGCAAATTTAACGCAAACTAGACATCCCCCATCATGACTTAATTCGTTTTGCCTGTAATAAAGTGAAAGTCACATTTTAATTATGTTTATCTCGTTACATTGCTTTTCTCTTAGTCTAAATTTTAATTAATATTCAAAAAAGTATTTAATTCCCGTATTGCCTATTGGCTAATACTATTTATTTTACTATTATTTTTACTTTTTGAGTTAAATCTTATCAATTAATAGCATGAGTGCCATGAAAAGTGCCTATGAACTCGCGATGGAACGGTTGAATACCTCTGACCCTGACTCTGTCAATCCGCTAACAGAACAACAGAAAAAAGAACTCTATGAGATTGATCAGCGTTATAAGGCCAAGAAAGCCGAGCGTGAATTATTTTTAAATAAGCAACTCGAAGAGGCTCTGCTAAAAGGCGATAATGAAGAAGCTGCAAATATCTCTAAACAAATTACCAACGAAAAGCTAAGACTTGAAGACGAACGAGAAGAGGAAAAAAATAAGGTACGTAATTCGGGGAACTAATTAAATCTCTAGCTCGGCAATGAGAACGTTGTGGTCTGAAGCTTTAGTAATGCTTACATTACTTGATACCAACTTTATTTTTTCATTATAGAATATGTGATCGGTTATATAAGACATTCGCTTCCATGTGATAGCTTCATCTTGCGAAGTGTGATAACCTAATGATTCTATTCGTTCCACCGTTGATTCTCCGGGTGCAATGTTAAAATCACCACCAATCACAGTAGGTAACTTTGAGTCTTTTAATTGATTAGTTACGATTTCGCATTGCTGAGGATAATCATCAGCTGAATAGCCTATCATAAAATAAGACTGTAAATGCGTATTGAATAATTGAATGTCCTTTCCAAAACATGAAGTTTTTGCTCCGATGATAAGTCTATCTGTTGGCGAAGTCATTTTTCCATGAAAACTAAACTTTATGTCTGGAGCAGGTAGATCAATAGAGACTGTGCCAAATAATTCAGTTTTAGATAATATTGCTAGGCCAAATCCAAAAGGGAGTTCATGATCATTCGCACGGGGATAATTGAAGTAAGCATCAAACTCCGGCAATGAATCCTTAATACGGGTAAAGTTAGGAGGTGGATTTATCTGACCTTTCTCCAGTTCTACTTTCTCCACTTCTTGCAAGAGAATAAAATCAACTTCATGTCTTTTTAGTTCTTCTATTGCACCTTCAATATTAACTGGTGGGGCCTGTATTTTTGTAATCCAAGGCTGTCCAAACTGTATATTAAAAGTAAGGACTTTAATTGTCGCCATGTGTAAAATTTAATGAAGCCATTCAGGTAGCTTTATTGTTAAAGAACATTAAACCTTACTTATCCTAAAGTTTTGTGCCGTAAGCCGGCCCCAAAGCAGGCTTTTTTGAAGATAAAATAATTAATGGATTGTAGTAATATCCCACCCCAATTTTAGTATGTATATTAATCTTATTGAGGGAAATTAATATTCTTTCTCATTTGTCTTAAAACAAGCCAATTAAATTGGTCTAAAAGGAAGCTTATTAAGCTCCCGCTTAGGTTTACATATAATATTGATTTTAATTGATCCATTTGGACTAAGAATATCTTATCCTTTATTACTTTGTTCATTATGACTACCGGATAACAGATAGGTATGCCTAGGCAAGTTTTATTTCCATAAGGGGAAACAGATATAAGTTGATTAGGAAAAGGATGCCATTGACTTGATTAAGTGGTTTATGATTATTACTTAAATAATGCGACAATATCACGAACTACTTAAGTGTATTTTGAGAAAAGGAAAGCCCCGAAAAGATAGAACTGGCGTTGGGACACACTCACTATTCGGTATACAATCCCGTTATAATATAGCTGAAGGCTTTCCTCTTCTCACAACCAAAAAAGTGCATTTTAAATCAATCGTTCACGAACTACTTTGGTTTCTCAAAGGGTGTAGCAATCTTAAATATCTACACGACAATAAAGTTAGGATTTGGGACGAATGGGCTGATGAGAATGGAGATTTAGGTCGCGTCTATGGTGTTCAGTGGATAGCCTGGCGCAAACCTAATGGAGATTCAATAAATCAAATCGAAAATGTAATTGAACAGATTAAATCTGATCCTACGAGCCGACGTCATATCGTCAGTGCTTGGAATGTAGGTGAACTTGATCAAATGGCCTTGTTACCTTGTCACGCTTTTTTTTCAATTTTATGTCGATACCGATGAACGAACATTAAGTTGTCATCTCTATCAACGTAGTGCTGATCTGTTTCTCGGGGTTCCGTTCAACATTGCTTCATATTCTTTACTCACGATGATGATCGCCCAACTATGCGATCTTAATCCAGGAGAGTTCATCCATTCTTTTGGAGATTTACATATTTACAACAACCATATTGAGCAAGTGAAACTCCAGCTTTCACGCGATTGTCGCCCATTACCTAAAGTTAAGCTCAATCCTAGAATTAAAAACATGCGGGATTTTAAATTCGAGGATATCGAACTTCATAATTACAATCCACATCCCCCGATTAAAGCTCCTATTGCAGTATGAAACCTTATAAAGCGATCGCAGCGATGTCGCTTAATAGAGTAATTGGCTGCAACAATAAAATTCCGTGGCATATTCCTGAGGATTTTAAATGGGTTAAGACAATTACGTTAGGCCATATAATCGTAATGGGGCGAAAAACATTTGAATCCATCGGTCATCCACTTCCACACCGCGAAAATATTGTAATTAGTCAACAGAACTTAAAAATACCGGGTACAAAGATTATTCACAGCCTAATGGAATTACAACACATGAAATCAGAAAAAGAAATCTGGATATTAGGTGGTGCGGAAATCTACCGACAAGTGCTACCGTACTGTTCCGATCTTTATCTCTCAGTGATTAAGCGAGAGGTTGAAGGGGACACATTTTTCCCCACATATGAAGATAATTTTGATCTTAAAGAAATCCTGCGGGAGGAACCAGATTTTCGTATTGAGCATTATGTAAATTCGTCACCTTAAATATAAAATTTTGGTTGAATTGCTAAAACGTTAAGGCTTTTACATTTAGTTCATCATAAAAGTTGCAAAAGATTAAATCAAAGAGCTGACTTTACTTACTACCACGAACAACTTCTACCCAGTGCTTGGGTGTGAAATCAAAAGCGTCAAGAATTTGGTGGCGACAGCTGAAACCGCATGCAACAACGGTAGCGCCATCATCGCGATTATGTATAGCCGGGTATAACCTTTCTCCACCTATTTTCTGCGAGAGATCATAATGTTTCTTTTCGTAGCCGAAGGCTCCCGCCATTCCACAACAACCAGAATTGATTTCGTTCACCTTTATTCCATCGATGTATCCGAGAACGTCTTTCATAGCGGAAGTGCTAAAGATCGCTTTTTGATGACAGTGTCCGTGAATCAGGATATCTTTACTGTTAGATACGAACTTTGGAGAAATATTTCCTTTTTTAATTTCACGCGAAATAAAAATGTCAATCATTGTAACATGCTCTTTTATTCGCTTTCCGAGTTCTTCATCATCAATAAGGTCAGTAAGGTCATCAATCATTGCCGTTGCACAACTCGGCTCACATACAACAATATCTAGGTCATCTTTTATAAATTCATCTAACTTCCGCAAGGTTTTGAGTCCATCATCTTTAGCGAGCTTAAGTAGACCATGAGAAATTCTTGGTCGCTGACAACAACCAGCCTGGGCAAGAATTACTTCATAGCCACAAGATTCAAGCAGTTCAGTAGCAGCACGCCCTATATGGGGTTCATGGTAGTTGATATAGGTGTCATCAAAAAGAACGACACGTTTTATTTTATTTTCCTTTCCATTACTTTTTTTATTCGTTTGAAACCATTTTGGGAAAGGTTCTCTCGCATATGCTGGTAGTTTACGCCGAGCGTCAATACCTGTTAACCATTCGAAAGCTTTTCGAAAAATGTAAGTTCTCTGTATATAGTTAACGAATGGGGCCAGTAATCCAGAATTAAATTTCGCTGCCTTTGATGAAGCGGCAATTAATTTGTCGATTATTTTCAATCCATGTTTATCATAATATCCCTGTAAAAATTCGCTCTTTAGTTTGGCCATATCTACATTACTTGGACATTCAGATTTGCAGGCTTTACACGAGAGGCACAGATCGAGAACATCATGAAGACGCTCACTCGTCATCCCATCAGGGCCTAACTGTCCGCTCATCGCAAGACGCAAAGCGTTAGCTCGTCCTCGGGTAGTATGTTCCTCATCGAGTGTCGCCATATAGCTGGGACACATGGTACCAACATTTTTCTTTCGGCAGGCACCCACACCGTTACACATATGTACGGCTTCAAAGAAATTGCCATCGTCACGAAATTTAAAATTTTCCTTATGTCTGTTGAGTTTATAATTTGTACCAAACCTAAGATTATGATCTATGGGCAAAGCATCAACGATATTACCAGGGTTCATAAGTCCTTGAGGATCAAATAGGTACTTAATCTCTTTAAATTGCTGATAAATCTCTACCCCGAAATAGCGTTCCAAGTAGGCACTTCGAACTCGTCCATCGCCATGCTCGCCACACCAGGATCCACCATAAGATTTAACGAGCGCAAATGTATCATCTGCAATGCCTTTCATACGATCAATATCCGCTTGTTTTCGTAAATCGAGAATTGGGCGTACATGAATAAGCCCAACACTGGCATGGGCATACATGATAACTGGTGTTTCGTGTTTTTCACATATTTTAAGAACTTTCTCTATATACTCAGGCAGTACTTCGACCGGTACAGCAGCATCTTCAATAAATGGTAACGGTTTACGCTCTCCCTTCATACCAAGCATACATCCAAGTGAATTTTTCCGGACTGTCCAGATACGTTCCTGATCGTCAGCATCAGAAAATATCGGATAGTTATACCCTAGTTCTTTCCCGGTAAGGTCCTTTGCCATCTCTTTAGCATGTTGTAATAACTCTTCCTTATCGTCGCCAAAAAATTCAACAATAAGAACCGCTGCAGGTGACCCTTCTATAAAGGAACACAGGGGCGCCAAATTATGATTATCACGAGCGAGCTTTATTACTCCTCCAGTAAGTATTTCTACAGCTGAAGGTTGGTGCTTGACGATCCAAGGCACTGCTTTGATTGACTCAATTAAATCAGCGTAGTGAGCTACACATAAAATTTTCTCTTTTGGAACTGGTTGTACTTTAACTTTTGCTTCAAGCAAAGTAATAAGTGTTCCCTCACTACCCGTAATAAGTTTAGCCAGGTTCCATCGTTTGGATTTATGAAATTCATCGAGATTATAACCCTGCACACGGCGCAATATTTTTGGATACCGCCTTTCTATCTCTTCACGATTATCCCTAACAATTTTTTGAAATTCAGTGTAAATAAGCGCTTCGCGTGTATCTCCCTTTTTTTTCTCTTCATATTCCTCTGGAGATAGCTCCTTATATTCCATCACTTCACCATTTGCAAGGAGGACTTTAGCTTCAATTACCTGGTCTACCATTTTACCATAAATTATACTTTTAGTCCCAGAGGAATTGTTCCCAATCATACCACCGACATTCGCCCGGTTAGCAGTGGCTGGATCAATAGAGAGGTGCAGACCATGATCAGCAAGCATTACATTTAACTCGTCTCGGACTATGCCTGGTTGAACGCGTACCCAACATTCATCGACATTAAGCTCAAGTAGCTTATTCATGTATTTTGAGAAGTCCAAAACAAGTGCAGCACCTACTGTCTGACCCCCGAGGCTTGTCCCTCCTCCCCGTGGTAAAATAGGAATTCTATGTTCAAATGCAATTTTCACCGCTGTTTTAACATCCTCCTCATCCAAAGGTAAAAATACCGCTACAGGAAACATTTGGTAAATGCTCGCATCAGTTGCATATAGACCTCGTGACATTTCATCAGTATAGAGATCACCTCTGACACTTTTCCTTAACTCTATCTCAAAAGCTTTTACTTTTGAATCTAATTGCGTTGCCTCAAGGGGTTTTAACATTTTATTTGATTTTTATTAAGTTTTCCAAAGCAGCTAGTAACAGATTTACATGGTTTTCAGAACTGCTACAACCCATAAGACCTATACGCCAGACCTTGCCAGCATAATCGCCCAAGCCACCTCCTATTTCAATATTGTATTCATTTAGTAAGCGGCGTCGGGAGGCGAGATCTTCTAATCCAGAAGGGATCTTAACTGCATTAAGATGAGGGATCCGATATTCAGGTGCTACAATAAACTCGAATCCAAGCTTCTCTAATCCCTCACGCAGGTACCCATGGTTTTTCAAGTGTCTGGCAAAACAGGCGTCTAAGCCCTCTTCAAGAATAATTCTTAATGCTTCATACAATGCATAAAAGGATGAAACAGGTGCTGTATGGTGATACATCCGTTCTTCGCCCCAATATTTTTTTAATAAATTTAAATCCAAAAAACCAACTATTCACTTTACTTTTGCGCCTTTCAATCACATCTACAGCCTTCGAACTAAATGAAACAGGGGCCAATCCAGGAGGAGCACTTATGCATTTCTGGGAACAGCTGTAAATGGCATCGATCCCTCTTTCGTCAACGCGTACGTCGACTCCACCCAACGAGGTTACAGCATCTACTAGAAAAAGTGCACCAGCCTCATGAACTATTTGACTGATTTCATCAAGTGGTTGCAAAACTCCAGTCGATGTTTCGGCATGAACAATAGCAACCAGTTTCGCTTTACAGGTTCCAAGTGCCTTGTGAACTTGTTCCGGCTCTATGGGAGAACCCCATGGTGCATCAACTCGTATTAAATTCCCACCACAACGTTCGACGATATCGCTCATTCGGTTACCAAAAAATCCATTCACACAAATAATAACGTCATCACCCGGTTCAATGAGATTAACCAAACCGGCTTCCATTCCCGCACTGGCAGGTGCAGGTAGGGCGAAAGTGAGTTCATTTTTAGTACCGAATACCCTCCTAATCATGACCATGAGCTCATCCATAATGCTAAGGTACTCAGGGTCTAAGTGTCCAAGTAGTGGGGCAGCCATAGCCCGCAAAACTCGGGGATGGACATCACTTGGACCAGGACCCATTAAAATGCGTGGGGTTGGATTAAGTTCCTTATTTTTAATCATAAAGTTTAATATAATGGTTATTTAAACAGTGGCTAAATTATTAAATGATTGCAGGATGACAAGCTGGTTTTATTCAATAAACATTATTAAAGCAAATAGAAGAAAGAAATTAAGCCAAAATGCTATCGAAGGTCGTCCTTTATCCTTTACCCATGAATTTATCGCCGGTATAAGAACCTGTATATTGGGTCCATTTGGTCTTATATATCTCCGCTATATGTTTTATATTTTAAGTCTATTTTATTCGTATTATGGCTACCTTTACATCTTTCAAAGCTAGAAATGGTATTGTCGAACGCTGTATCAGTGACGACCAGACCCGCTTGCGGTTAAAATACAACCCTTATTACCTGCCATTTGATAGACAGGTAGGTTCGCATGTTTGGCTTGATGGGAAAGAGTTAATTATGCTCAGTAGCAATGATTACCTAGGATTGAGTGATCATCCAAAAGTTATTGAAGCAGGCAAGAAAGCGCTAGAGGAATGGGGAAGCGGAACAACTGGATCACGTTTTGCCAATGGTAGTCGATATTTTCATGAAAAACTTGAGAGTGATTTGGCAAGTTTTCTTGGCAAAGAAGCCTGCCATGTAAGTGTTGCAGGGTATATTTCTTGCATGTCTTCTATTGAATCCTTCGCTCGTAAAGGAGATCTAATTATTGTCGATCGGAATGTACACTCCAGCCTCTGGGCGGGAATTGCAAATACAGGAGCCCGCCTAGAAAGGTTCGGGCATAATAATATAGAAAGCCTGAAGGAAGTCCTAGGGCAAGAATCTCCTGAGATTACAAAAATGTTGGTTGTCGAAGGAGTTTTTTCGATGGAAGGTCACATTGCTAATCTCCCCGACTATTTAACCGTCATTCAAAACCAAAATTGTTTTATTGTCGTAGATGATGCCCACGGTTTCGGAGTCTTAGGAAAACAGGGTAGGGGCACTGTAGATTATTTTGGCGTAACTGATCAAGTGGATATCATTGCTGGAAGTATGTCTAAATCCATGGCAAGTACGGGCGGGTTTGTTGCGGGCTCAACCGAAATCATTGAATATCTGAGAACTCATTCTAAACAAACCGTATTCAGTGCGGCTTTAAGTCCCTGCCAAACTGCTTGTGCTCAAGCTGCTTTAGATGTAATAAAGGAAGAACCGGAACATTTACAGCACCTTTGGGATAATACACGTTATTACCATAAACTTCTTTTAGACTTGGGTCTCGACATCTGGGAATCTAAAACTCCAGCTACTCCTATCGTCCTCGGAAAAATAGAAAGTGCTTATTATTTTTGGAAAAAACTAATGAAAAAAGGGGTGTTTACAAACATAATTCCCCCACCGGCTGTTTCACCAAATAAGATCCTAATTAGAACCGCGATTTCAGCGCGACATTCAAAAGAAGATTTGGAAAAAATTGGCGAGGCCATGAAATTCGCTGCAAAAGGTCTTTGAATTCGAAAATCTCTCAACAAGTAGTCCGGGCTTTCAAGCGCCTGTTGTTATCTCGACCAGATCGTATTGGTGATGTGGTAATCACGACTTCGTGCCTTAAAGTAATCCATGATGTTTATCCTCACCTTAAGCTTTACTTCCTAGTTAATGAGTCACTAATTCCACTGTTCAACGATCATCCTTTGCTTGCCGGATTAATTCCCCTGCCTGATCATGACAAAGATCCCAATCATTCAATAATATTATTAAAAGATGAAATACAGAATTTAAATCCTGATTGTATTGTTCATTTTAATTATGATCCAGTAGTAGCTACTGCTGCCTATAAAGCTAATATACCCTACCGATTGGGGCACTGGACGAAAAAACGTAATACCTGGCTAACACATGCTATTACCGATAGAAGAAAGGAAGGTCTTCAACATGAAGCCGAATATAATTTAGATTTACTCAACCCTCTTCACATTTATCCACCTCTCAATCTGAAACCTTGGTTATCCCCAAAACCAGTACATGATACACGCTTATTTGAACTTTTACCCTGGTGGAGACCCAATTGTCCTTTTGCTGTATTTCATATAAGTGCACATGCATCCAAAGCTCGTATCCCACCTAGCATTTTCGCGGGGATTACTCCCTGGCTTGTTGATGAGTTAAATTATCATATTGTTCTAATTGGATCAGAAAAAAATGATCCAGGAAAGAAATCATTTTTACAATTGATAGGTGATCGCTTGAGTAAAAAGGTTAGTGATTTAACTAATATCATTCATTTAGGAGAGACTGCTCGTATTTTAAAAGAAGCACGTTTCCTTTTTTCGCGAGACAGTGGGCCAGCACATCTTGCCAGTGCAGTAAATTGCCCAGCGTTAACACTAATTGGACCACTTGGGAAAAGATCAGCCTCAACTCGGTGGAGTCCGCTAGGACCATCAGCGAAGATATTGGAGAAGCCAATTCACCCGCGACTGTGGGAAACTACCCACGCTTATCATCAGCGCTATTTCAATTCATTTTCCATAAAAGAAATTAAAAATGAATTAATGATAATTATAAACAAGGCTGTTAACAATAACTGAATTTATGACAGTAATTTCCTTTTAAGGGTTACTAGCGATTTTAAATTTTTGATAGAGACGGGTAGTATTTTTGTGTGCATCTGCATTTTCTTCTACCCAATGACGTCCATTCATTCGGATTTTATTGTATAGCTCATCATTATTCATGAGAACTGTAATCGCATTTATCCAAGCTTGACTTTCCGATTGCTCGACAATCAATCCATTTTCTTTTGAAGTAATAACTTCGGATATTCCAGGATGGGCGGCAGCAATAACCGGCAAACCCGAAGCCATAGCTTCCAGTATCACATTAGGTGTCCCATCACGATTACCATCAACAGCAATTCTTGTCGTGTAGAGGAAAATATCCGCCCAGCGATACTGTTCAAAAACCGCCTCATTATCAACATAACCCATGAGTTCCACGTAATGGTTAATATCAAGTTCCTTAATTCTCTCGCTCATTATATTTTCCATTGGACCGGACCCCACTATTTTAGCTTTGAAAGAAAACTCTTGTTTCAACAACTCAGCATAGATATCAATTTGTCGTAATTGATCTTTTTTCTCAACCAGCCTTCCGACACTTAAAATTCTGAGGGGATGACTGACAATGCGCTTTGTTTTTAACTTCGGATAAAAGTTCAGCCCGCGCCTGATGATTACGATATTATTTTTATTTGCACCCTTTTCAATTAAATGACGGGCGGCAGCCTCAGTAGTTGTGTGGATAAAGACGGACTCTATGAGTTTTTCAGGTAACAACCAATCGCCACCATTAGCATATATATCAAAAGCATGAGCCCCCATAGAAAATGGTGTACCAGTCAGTTTAGATAAAAGTAAGGCGGCGGTCGCAGGCATTGTAGCCCAAGGTGCATGGAAAAGCGCAGGTCTTTTCCGATTAAATCTTCTCGCATAAAGGATAGCAAAACATATCCCAATAAAAACTTCGCCTGCATTACGAATTGATGGCATCCTCCTTTGCTTTAAACCTGAAAAAATATCGTAGAAAGCTTTGGGGTTCTTCACTATCCAATAAGGGAAAAGTACCCCCAGAAAGATAAGCTTCCATTTGGCGAATCGAAATACCTTTATCCCATTATATAATTTATCTCCACCCCATAGCGAAAATATTTCAAGTTGCACAGGAAGTTTATATATTGCCTGGATCTCCCTTTGCAAAAATGTTTCTGTTGCAACAGGAAAAGTAGTAAATAAGTAAGTGATTTTAAGGGGCTTTGTCATAAGCCATCACAGGGCTCTTTACTTACATCCAAATTTATATTTGTCCCGTGTCCAGTAAATCAATGCTCGGGATCACTAAAAATTAAAGAGACATTCGAACCACCAAATCCACTACTGTTACTCATCGCATGCTTTGGGGTCTTATCTAGTGTTTTCTTAATAATATTTAATCCTTTTGCTTCTGGATCGAGTGTCTCAATATGGGCCGAACCTGGCATAAAGTTTTCTTTTATTGCGAGGACAGAAAAAGATGCTTCCATTATACTTGCAAGTGATAAAGCATGTCCGGTCAATGCTTTAGTACTACTTATTGCAGGCTTAGAGTTATTTTTGTTAAAGACTTTTTTTAAAGCACGCATTTCCGATAAATCACCAGCAAGAGTAGAGGGAGCGTGGGCGTTAATATAATCGATGCTTTTAGGCCCAAGTTTCACTGATCCTAAAGCTCTCTCCATAGATTGAATCAACCCATTCCCTTCAGGATGAGAAAGAGCAACATGATAGCCATCAGAAGCTTGCCCCCATCCTGTGAATTCAGCATATATCTCTGCATTTCGTTTTCGTGCGATCGATTCCTCCTCCAAAATCATCACTACTGCACCTCCAGTCCCTACGAATCCATTCCTATTTTTATCAAAAGGTCGTGAAGCCCGATCCGGATCAGATGATAAAGTTAAAACTCTCATTCCGGCAAATGGCATAATACTTAGAAAATTGCCATCTTCTCCACCAACAACAAACATGCGATCGTGGCGCCCAAGAGAAATCTCATCATAAGCGTAACCAAGCGCATGCCCTGAGGATGAGCATGCCGAAGCAAAACCACTAGACGCACCTTTTATTTTAAATGCGGCAACGAGATTAAAATTCAACGTTCCAACAATAGATGAAATAATTCCCTGAGGTGATGCCCTCAAAACGCCAACTTTAAACATACGGTTAAGATGGTTATAAGTCATAAAAACAGAACCAGATGAAGCAGTAAATAATCCTGTTTTTGGATTTGAAATCTCATCTTCTGATAACCCGGCATCTTGAATCGCCTGAACCATGGCACAATAAGCATATAAGCCATGGGGAGATAAGCCACGTAAGGTGTCCAGCCTTAATTTATACTGAATAGGATACGTCCAGTCCTCAGAATCCATGGATTCAGTATTAAATCCCTTAATTGGTGCTGCTAATTTTACAGGGATGTCATCTTTTTTGAAAGGCGGAAAAATTTCTATACCATGTTTCATATGGCATAAACTATCAATGACGGTGGCTTTATCATTACCTATACTTGTAACAAAGCCCAAACCGGTGACTACTACCTTACGCATCTTTCCTGAGTCGAAGAATTTCCCTATAAAAGGACTTCCCGTTAAGAGTGATTTTTTACTTAAAAGTCTAAACCCTCAACTTTCATAGTCGAAGGTCAAGGTTATATCTTCAGCGAATACCGCTTTTTCATCACCCACCGTAATGGTACCCTCAAAGGTTACTAAAGGATAACGTATCCTTTTCAATTTAACTTTAAGTTTAAGAACGTCTCCAGGGCGGCATACCCGATGGCAACGAACACCATCGCATGAAGCAAACATGACTTTGCTGGTATCAATCGGTTGTTCGAATTCCGGTTTTTCATTCCGGATGAGATAAAGAACTGCCAATTGCCCCAGAGCTTCAATGAGAATAGAAGCAGGGAAAACGGGGTTGTTTTTAAAATGACCATCGATAAAAAATTCATCTCCAGTGATAGAATAAAGGGATTCGGCTTCATTAAGACTAATTTTAGATTCTCTAATAAAGAGAAATGGATCCTGGTGCGGCATTACAGAAGCAATTTCTTCAACCGTAAGTTGTTTGTTCTGCTTGGGGATTGGGATTCCTTTAACTTTATAATCAAGGTAAATTTTGATGTCCCCCACACTTCTAATATCTCTTAATTCATCATTGGCGATAGATATATCAAGTGTCTCTTCTACAAGAATAATAATCTCGACCATAAGAAGTGAATCTACACCAAGATCTTCGAATAATCGGGTATCATCATTTCCTTCTCTAAGTAAGTGACGTACATCAGGCTCGAGAAATCTCTCAATAATTCCCATCACAATTACCGGAATGCCATCAAAATTTCCGTGTTGCCTAAAGCTAAGAGCGGCTTCTACGGTTTCCGGTGAACAACGCTTTAAGGATTCCCTCAATTCATCTTCAAGATGCGGGGTAAAGGCAAGACTCTTCTTCAACTCCATATTTTCAGTTATTTTTAGAAGATGAAATTACAAAAGCAAGCAATTTTACTGTGTACGTCTTTCCTAAGAATATAATTGTAAAACATTTACCGATAATTGCTACTATTACCTTCGGCTTTTTGCCCTACTCATAAAATCTACAACTCATTGAATATACGTCAATCTCTACTTGGCAAGGAGATATTTTAGATAATACAAGAAAGATCACAATATACGTGTAATACCTACCTCCTTTATGCCTAAACCTTAATTGATCTCTGTTTTTAAACAATTAGTTCATCCTGAGGTGAAATCAGGAGATTCTTTATTTATAAACCAGTTTTATTCAGATGCTCAACTAATTGATTAAGCCCCTTTTTAGTGTTAATCACTGGTCTATATCCTAAATCACGGCGTGCAGCTTCGATATTAAAAAAATGATTTTTTGAGAGCTCCACTGCTAGAAACCGTGTCATTGGAGGATCTGAACTGCGGCCTGATATTTTATAAAATCCTTCAAATCCCAGGCCTAAGACATATGCTTTGTTTAAGCTAATTCTTTTTTCCACGGGCTTAATATTTATACGGGTGAGCAATTCATTTATCCATTTCCACAAAACTACAGGTTGATCTTGAGAAATAAAATAAGGTTTACCACCTTCGGAATTTCCATTTTCTAAAGCATCGAAAGCTAAAAGGTGAGCATGTGCTGCATTATCAACATGCGTGATGTCAACACGATTGTAACCATCACCAATAATGCGTAATTTTCCTGCCCGTGCCCGGGAAATAACAGTTGGGATTAAATGAGGGTCACCAATTCCCCATATTAGATGTGGTCGTAAAGCTATTGTGCGCAATCCTTTATAATTATTAACAGCGAGAACTTCGGCCTCTGCAATTGCTTTAGTATGGGCGTAGTGAGATAGCCAATTACTACCATAAGGCAGTGATTCATCCGCCCCTTCAATAGAATTGCCATTAAATACTACGCTTGGGGTGCTGGTGTAAATTAGTCTTGAGATTCCCTGATCTTTACAGGCATTGATCACATTCCTAGTTCCAATAACGTTAGGTTGAAAAAAGCTGTTCCAACTCCCCCAAATACCAGCTTTAGCCGCAATGTGAAATACTACATCGCACCCCTGACAAGCCTCTTTAACAATTTTATAGTTCTCAATTTCACCTTGATAAACCTTAACTCCCTGGGCTTCAATTCCAGGTTGTGGCGATCGACCTAAGATAGCAATCTCAGCTCCACGACTACACAACCTTTCGACCACATATCTTCCTAGAAAACCTCCTCCACCTGTTACCAATACCTTCATTCTCGAGAAAGTTATTTATAGGAAAAGGATAAATTATATTTTCGTGCCAAGGTAAGGCGATGGATTTTCGCATTATGCCTTATATCTACCGGTAATTTTTTTTGAATGAAAAACTGGTTAATATCCTTTGTCATCTGACAACCCTGACCCAGTTTTTTAAGTTCGGTTATTAATCGTTGTCGTTCTAAACTATTCTTAGGAAAGTATCCTTTTTCAGGCTCAACGACAATAGCAGGTATTAATTCGTGATATTGACCCAGACCAATCAATGCAGTCCTAAATACTCCAGAATGCTGATTATAGATAGCCTCACAACAGTTAGTATAAAGTTCACCTGTAGCCGTATGTACGCGTTCAACCTTGCGGCCACAAAACCAGAGACGACCTACGTTATCAATATACCCTAAATCTCCAGTTCGATGCCAAATCGCATTCCCATCATTTATCTTTGCCAATTTTGTTTGTTCTTTCAGCGCATCATATTTCTTCGTTGTGACCGCACCCTTGACTATGATTTCTCCTATCGAGCCTTGGGGTAGTTCAAGCCTATCACACCATTCTTCAATCGCTTTTTCATAAATTTTTATAATACGAATTATAAGCCCTGGAACGGGTCTTCCTACACAAGTACCCTTTCCTTGAAGCGTAAGGTGCGCAGTCTCTTTATTTATCTCGGCACTACTTATAGATGTGATAGGCAAACATTCTGTAGCCCCATAGGGTGTGTAAACAAAACCCTTGGTAAGTAATTTACTTAATTTCTCAATAAGCTGTAATGGGACTGGAGCACCAGCAATAAGAACCCGCTTCATCGTCGATAGGTTGATATTATTCGCATTACAATACTGAGCGACCTTTGCCCATATTGCAGGAGAACCAAAACTATTCGTAACCCCACATTGTTTAATCGCCTCTACCACCTTTCGAGGATCTATTGTGGCTGGTCGACTGGGATTCATTTCTGGAACAACCGTTGTCATTCCTAATGCAGGATTAAAAAGTGAGAAAATGGGTAGCATAGGGAAATCGATCTCGCCTCGTTTAATATCATAGTGCTCACGAATAAGATTTACTTGAGCCTCAAATACCCCGTGCTCATAAGAAACTCCTTTGGGGGGACCCGTAGAGCCTGAAGTAAAAAGAATCGCCGCAGGGTCATCACTACTCGTTGGGACAATGTTGAAGCTATTGTCTTTGCTCCTTCTTGAAAGAAAATTGTCAACAGCTGACACAAACTTATACCCCTCGACGTTTATTCTCACTCGAAGTTTACGGAAATAAGGAAAGAAAATACGGCTAAACCAATGAGCTTTGGAGGCCCCAATCAGAGCTTCCGGTTGAGAATTAATAACACATTTTAGAAAATTTTTTACCCCCATACCTGGATCAATAAAAATGGGGACCGCACCAATTTTAAAAAGAGCAAAACTTATAAATAAGAAATTTAATCCTGGCTTCAGTAATATTAGTACACGAGTGCTACGACCTATATTACATTCGCATATATAACGCGAAACTGCATCACAATATTTATCCAATTCAAGAAATGTGAGTTCATTATAAATAATGTTTCCATTTGGTTCGCGATGAAGGGGATCCATAATCGCACAAAGATGGGGGTCCTGTTTTGCCATCACGGAGATATAACGCGCTACATTGAATAATTCTTCCTTCATAGTTACTTATTCAAAATAATTTGATTATTCTTTTTTATAAATAACACGAAACTGGATCAAGGTAGGTTTAAATTTATATAAAATTTGTCTGATTTAAAATTCTATATTGTTCCAAACAGGATAAAAATAGTTGAGATGAAATTAGCTTAACAGGAGTTAGAATTTGAAGCTCCACACAATGCTTTGAATATCCCTTCTGCTTTTCGCAAGGCCGTATTAATAGATTCATCAACAACGCAAAAATGACCCATTTTACGCCCTAATCGGGGTGTTCCTTTATCATAAAGATGTAATTTTACGGTGGGATCACTCAAAACAATATCCCATTCGGGGTTATCTGGATCCCATAAATCACCAAGCAAGTTAATCATTACGATAGGTGAAAGTAGTGTAGTAGCTCCTAATGGCAGCCCACAAACTGCTCTTACATGCTGCTCGAACTGATTGGTTAAGCAAGCGTCAAAACTATAATGTCCAGAATTGTGAGGACGAGGTGCAAGTTCATTTACCAACCATTCATTATTCTGAGTTAAAAAGAATTCAACTGCTAATAGTCCTACTAAATCGAGCTTTTTAGCTATTTGAATTGCAATATCTTCTGCTTCACGTTGCTTGTCTAGATCAATACGAGCAGGTACTATCGATGAATGCAAAATATGATTTCGATGAATATTTTCAGCCATAGGAAAGGTACTTTCCTCACCCTTTTCATTCATAGCACAGATAACAGAATATTCACCGTGAAAAGAAATCCATTTTTCGACGACCCCAACATCACTGTTAAATTCTTGCCATATTACTTCGAAGTCTTCGTCAATAAAATCTATCTTTCTCTGCCCTTTGCCATCGTAACCAAACGAAGCTGTTTTAAGAATACAAGGTAACCCTAATTGTATTACTGCAGCAGCAAGTTCCTGAGGAGACTTAACTACTTTAAAAGGAACACATGGGAATCCAGAGTGGGCTAAAAAATCTTTTTCTCGCTGACGATGCTGACAAATGTACAAAACCTGTCCCGAGGGATACAAGGGGACTTGTTCAGCAATGGCTTCTACTGCCGATACTGGAATATTTTCAAACTCAAGAGTAACGACATCAACCTGTGAAGAAAAATACCGCAGACTAGTCAAATCACTGTAGGGTGCATTAACCTCAAGATCTGCGACCATACCGGCAGAACACCCTTCATTAGGTTCAAAAATATTAAATCTATACCCCATCCGTCGGCCAGCGAGAACGGTCATGCGACCGAGTTGCCCTCCCCCAAGGATCCCGATCGTGCTGTCGGGAGAAATCATGAACTAGGTAATTTTGTCTTAAGCACTTTAGCAGTCTGCACTTTCCGTAATGTTTTTAGCCGATTACTAAGACTCTTGTTATCAAGAGAAAGAATAGATGCTGCACTAAGTGCTGCATTTATGGCACCTGCTTTACCAATCGCGAAAGTAGGGACAGGAATACCGGCTGGCATTTGTACTATAGATAAAAGAGAATCTAATCCACTAAGAGCCTTTGACTGAACTGGAACTCCTAGAACTGGTAGCTCAGTCAATGAAGCCGTCATTCCAGGTAAATGCGCAGCTCCACCTGCTCCAGCAATAATTACCTTAATTCCACGTTCCGACGCTTCGTCTGCATATTTATACAATAATTCCGGGGTACGATGGGCACTGACAATTTTTTTCTCATAAGGCACTTTCAGTGTATCAAGATTTGCAGCTGCATGGCGCATCGTATCCCAATCAGATGCACTCCCCATAATAAGCCCCACCAATGGTTTTAAATTTCTTTTAATTTTTTTTACCATTACTCTATGTCTATTTGGAATAAACTAAGTGCTATTTCCCATCAATTCAATCAATAAGCGTTAACTAATACACGTATCGCAAGAGAATTTATCATTTAATAATTGTTAGTAAACCACACAATAAGATCAAATAACTAAGATATAGGCTCCTTAACGACGCTTTTTTTCAGTAATAGTGAAAAAAAATCTTTCATTGTTGAGTGATTCTTTTACAATATTCCATAAAGTTTGATATGAAGTGCCTTTTAAAAAGGTAAAATCGTCCCCCCATACTCTATCCTTATTATCATTGTCTCAAAGTTCGGTTAATAAGGATTATCTTTTTTATCTCACTACATTTTTATTTAATAGACTATGAAAATAGTAATTGTCGGAGCCGGAGAGGTTGGCAGCTACTTATGTGGGATGTTAAGTGGACATGCACATGAAGTTACGCTCATCGAATCTGCGGAGAAAACAGTAAGTCGTGCGGATGAGCAATATGATGTTCGTGTTGTGGAGGGAAATGGCAGTTCGGCAGAAATACTTAAAAAAGCCGAAGTTGATGGTTGTGATTTCTTTCTCGCGATGACAAGTGACGATAAAACGAACCTAATCTCGAGCTCATTAGCCAAAGTATTGGGAGCTGGTACGACTATAGCTCGTGTTCACGATCAAACTTATAGCGATAACTCATACCTTAATTACCAACTCCATTTTGGTATAGATATGCTTCTTAATCCCGAAGCCCTTTGTGCTGTCGAGTTAGCTAAAACGATTCGTAATCCTGGAAGAGTTGCAGTGGAAAATTTTGCAAGAGGTCAGATTGAAGTACAACAAGTGCAACTTGCTAAAAAATCCAAGCTTAAAGGTAAAACTTTAGCGGAATTAAAAATAAATCCCAAAATACGAATCGGTGCAATCCAGCGGGCTGACAAAATAGAGCTACCAACAAGTGATTCAATTTTAGAAGTAGGTGATTGGGTAACACTATTTGGTCCACCCGACGTAATGATGGAATCACGCATTAATTTCAATCCTGATATTACCGAAAATATAGTTCGGGTTGTTCTTTTTGGGGGAGGGGAAACTTCAATTGCTCTTGTTAGATTACTTACTAACCCTAGATTTAAAATTCGTATAATTGATAGTGACCGTGAGAAATGTGACTATATAGCAAAAAAAATTCCCTCACGTCACAGTCATCAACGGAGATGCCACACGGTTGCGTTTGTTAGAAGAAGAACAGATTGGCAGTACCGATTATTTTATCGCTTGTACTAAAGATGATGAAAATAATATAATGACCGGATTACAGTCATCAAAACTAGGAGCTGCCCATGTTCAAATTGTAATCAACAAGACCGATTATGAAGAAATCCTCGACCGCATGAAAAGTACTTTAGGTATTGAATTATCTGTCTCTCCGCGCATTGCAACAGTTAACGAAATTATGCGCTACCTCTCACCAGAACCTTACACCGAACTTGCTGAACTACCAAATAAAGCTGGGAAAATACTAGAAATTAGGGTTAGTGGTAATAGTTCCCAGACAGGACGATTGATTAAAGATATCCCATTACCATTAAGCACGGTTTTTGTTGCCCTTCTGCATAAATTTGAAGCGGTGGTTCCTGGTGCTGAAGATATCATTCTTGAAGGAGATCGGATAGTTGTTATAACTAAAGAAGATAGCATAAAAGAATTACTTAATTTGTTCACTTAATAAGACCCTAATCCTCTAATAATGATGGATATCTTATTCGTTTCTTCCCATACCGTTAAAAATTGAATTCCGCCCTTTTCTAGCTGAAAGCTAACTTAAGATGAATTATGCAGTTATCTTCAAACTGTTAAGTGTAATTATGACAGCTATCGGATTTGCCTTATCGGTGAGTCTTGGCGCTGGTTATTTAGCTGGCGATCATTTAATAGAAGCACAGGCACTACATGGGTTTGGAATTAGTATATGCATTGCTTTCGGTCTGGCTGTCGCATTGTATATTCTAGGACCGCGTGGTAATTTCAAAATGTTACGTAAAGAGGCACTCTGCGTGATTGGCCTGGGGTGGATTCTTTCCTGTATGACCGGTGCTTTGCCTTATTTTTTAGTCATCCCCGGTTGTAGTTTAGCTGATGCTTTTTTTGAGTCTGTTTCAGGGCTTACTACAACCGGGGCTACGGTCTTTACCGAACTTGAACAGTTTCCACGCAGTCTTATGTTTTGGCGACAGATCAGCCAGTGGATTGGAGGACTTGGTGTCGTTGTGTTTTTTGTTGCTATACTATCCTTTCTTGGAGTGGGAGCAAAAATACTCTATTCTCGAGAATCATCTGCAGAGTCAACAGAACTAGGTTCATCAAGAGTTCAAAGTGGGGTTCTTCAAATTCTTTATTTATATCTGGCAATATCTATAGTATGTACATTGGCATACCATGTTTGCGGGATGTCTTGGTTTGATGCCATCTGCCATATGTTTACCACTATAGCAACGGGAGGATTCAGTACTTATAGTAATAGTATTGCAGCCTTTAATAATCCGCTAATTGAATGGATGTTTATTCTTTTTATGATCCTAGGTGGAACCAGTTTTCTCCTTATCCTACGTAGCCTTCGTGGCCAGTGGAAGGATATCTTTACCAATACGGAAATTCGCGTCTTTTATGCTACTCTTGTTATTTCAACAATAATAATTATGCTGTTTTTGTTTTTCAATGGAATAGTTGATACACCTCTCGATGCCTTAAGAGCAAGCGCTTTTCAAGTTGTTTCTATTGCGACTACTTCGGGGTTTACTACTGCTGATTTCGATGCTTGGGTACCTGCGACACATGTTTTTCTTTTTGTCCTTATGGTTATTGGTGGAAGTTCTGGTTCAACAGCTGGTGGGGTCAAAGTAATACGTGTGGTAATAGGAATTAAAATTTGCCTTGTTAATATTGAGAAGGCATTCCGTAGTCATATCGTCCGACCAATAAAAGTTAATGACCGAAATATATCAACCACGGCACAAGAAAATATTATTATATATATCGTGCTTATCACGATAATTATTTATGTGAGCAAATGCATTGTAGCATTACTCGAAAACAATTTAAGTTTAGAAGGGACTTATTCCACTGTAATATCTTGTTTTTATAACATTGGACCAGGGTTTTCAGAAATAGGCCCCACACACACTTACGCTTTTTTTCACGATAGCACGAAATATTATCTCTCTCTTCTAATGATTATGGGGCGCTTGGAACTCTATGCCATTCTTGTACTCTTTATTCCCTCCTTTTGGAGACGTTTTTCCTAATATATTAGCTTATGGATAGAAATTCTGTAAAAATGACATTTTTTATTTATCAATGTTAATAGAAAATTGAAAAAAGGTATTAACCCTCAGAAATATTCATTTCCTAAATTAAACTTCCTCATCACCATTATCTCCAATGGCTTCAACCGGACACCCTTCAAGTGCTTCCCTACATTCAATAATTTGCTCTTCTGTCTCCGGTTGATTATAGACATAAGAGTAACCACCATTGTCATTACGTGTAAAAAAGTCAGGGGCTGTTTCTCGACAGAGATCACAATCAATACATTGTTCATCGACAAAAAACTTACCTCTTACATTATCGGACCACTTATCTAATTTATCAGCCATTTGAACGCCTAAATTTATTGAAAGGATATAATAGTCAATTATTATCAGATTTTTACAGACGAAAATAGAATTGTTGACGCCTTGTTTTTTACAAATATTTAATCAAAATTTTATATTTTACTCTATATGACTACTCTTTAAGAAAAACCCTACCTACAGATTTATCAATAACCCTCGAACTGAACTCTAAATACACCTAGGATACTTACCGCTTAAATACTCATGTTATATGATCGCCCTTATATGCGTTATGATGCTTCTCGTCACCTTCCTGTTCTGAAATGGATCCTCATCATTAATATTGGTGTATTTGTATTGCAAAATGTGTTCCGTTGGTGGTTTAACAGCGATTTTCCGGAGCGTTGTTTTGGGCTGAACAGCCTGGATTTATTACGCGGATTTGTTTGGACACCTTTTACTTACAGTCTGCTACACGATACTGTCGGATCATTCCCTTGGCATCTTATTTTTAACATGCTGGCTATCTTTATTTTCGGAAGGATAGTTGAACAAGATATTGGTCCTCATAAACTTCTAGATCTCTATATTCTTTCGGTTTTTACCGGTGGATTGTTGTGGGTGATTTTCAATTTCCAAAGCCAGTATCCCCTCATCGGTGCCTCAGCAGCAGCGATGGGATTATTGACCGTTTATTGTATTATGCATGCAGATGAACGAGTTACTTTTTTACTCTTTTTTATTATTCCTGTAATGATTAAACCAAGATATTTAGGTTGGGGTATTTTTGGTATAGAGCTATTTGGATTTCTATTTAGTGAAATGATTCCAGGGAGCACGAATCGAATTGCACATTCGTCCCACATTGGTGGTATGCTAGGAGGACTTTTCTATTTTCGTTATCTCATCAATCGTGAATCGATAATAAAACGAAGTAAGACATCTATTGAATTACCCTCTTGGTTAAAGAAAAAATCTTTGCGTAGCATCAAGACAAAGTATAAAATAAATATTGGTACCCATAGAGATATACAAAATGAAGTTGATAAAATACTGGATAAAATAAACAGTCAGGGTTTTGGTGCTCTAAGTGAAGAAGAAAAAAAGATTTTAGATCGCGCTAAAGACATCCTCAAACGATAAGACACTTTTTTATTTATTAGTATATAAATCTTCAAAATAAATGAGTATTTCCTATTGGATTGAACACAAAGTTATCCTTAATTACCCATGTCCAAATATAATTAAAATTAGACATCAGCAAAACGATATTTATAGGATATTTTTTAATGCTTATTCGCTTCAATAAGATCCACCTCACATGAGTAGATTGATTTATTTCCTCAATATTTTCCTTCTTATTGTTCTTTTTTATACCACTGGGGTAGCGGAAGATACTTTTAGTCTTAGTATTGCCAGTAGCGAACAGATGAAGAAAGAAACGGTATTAGCCATTGATTCTATACAAAGTTACCATTTCACAAAAAAGCCATTAGCTAAAATTGATACAGAAAAGCTTTTGCATAATTATATGGAGGAATTAGATTACCACCGTTTATTCTTACTCAAGAAAGATGTGGAAGCCCTTACATTAAGATTTCGAGATTCTCTGATTAATGTTTGGCTCGCGAGTGGAGATCTCTACCCAGCTTTTCAGGTATTTAAAAATTACCGTGACCGCGCACTTGATCGTCTCGACTGGATATTTGAACGTGTCAATGGTGATTTTAATTTTGAGGAAAATGAAACATTTATTCCAGATCGTTCAGAAGCGGAATGGCCAACTACTATCGCCGATGCCGACGACCTTTGGAATAAAAGATTAAAGTATGATCTCTTGCAAGAGCTGTTAAGAGATGAACCCTTGGATCGAGCTAAAGAAAAAGTTAGCCGACGCTATCATCGCACCAAGAGGGATATTAATGAGATCGAAGCTAATGATATACAGGAACTGTTTCTTAGTGCTTTAGCTCAATTGTATGACCCACATTCAATATACTATTCATCAGATTCACTTGAAGATTTTGCAATTACCATACGTAATTCTTTAGTAGGTATTGGTGCTCTATTGCGTGATGAAGATGGGTACTGTGTTATTCAGAATCTAATCCCTGGCGGTCCTGCTGAAATGAGTGGTCAACTTCACCCAGGAGATATCATCGTGGAAGTCACACAAAAAAATGAAGAGCCCATCGATGTTATCGATATGAAACTACGCAATATCGTAAAAATGATACGTGGAGTTAAAGGAACTGAAGTGAGCCTGAGTATTCAACCTGCAGTTGCTGCAGATTCTTCAGAACGTAAAATTGTTACCCTGATTCGAGATGAGATTCAACTAACAGCTAATCTTGCCCGAGCGGATGTATACGAAGTTCCTACCAGTGAGGGAAAATCTATAAGGATTGGTGTAATTGACTTACCAAGTTTTTACGGTTCTGGTATCGGTGGAGAACCTGCCGAATCGAGCACAACTGAAGATGTTGAACAACTTATTGTAAAATTGAATGATATTGGCATCTCTGGGCTCGTTCTTGATTTGCGTCGCAATGGCGGAGGTTTACTAAGTGAAGCTATATCCCTAACCGGGTTATTCATTCCCAAAGGTCCTGTAGTACAAGTTAAAGACACTTCAGGTCGCATCCGCAAAGACTGGGATCGCAATCCTAAAATTGTATATACTGGCCCTTTAGCAGTACTTGTCTCAAGACGAAGCGCATCTGCCAGTGAAATTGTCGCAGGCGCATTACAAAATCATCGTCGGGCAATCATTATTGGTGATGCTTCCACCCACGGGAAAGGTACCGTTCAAGCTATCTTTGAACTCGAGCGAGGCTTGCGAATTGGCGTGTTTTCTAAACCACAAAAATTAGGTGCAACGAGAATAACTATTCAAAAATTTTACCTGCCCAATGGAGATTCGACTCAGAAGGAAGGAGTGAAATCAGATATTATTATTCCCTCGGTAAACGAATTTTTACCCATCGGTGAATCTGACCTCCCTAATGCACTCTCCTGGGACACAATCGCTCCACTCGATTGGCCCTCAAATAACGGACATCTGAATGACCATTTTGTCACTACCGATAACTTACTAGCTATATTACGCAAACAAAGCAAAGAACGATTGAATACTCTCGATGAGTTTACTTACCTCAAAGAAAACATCGACTGGTTTCAGAAAAAACAAGATGAAAAGGAAGTTTCCTTAAACCTTAATCAAAGACGTAAGCAAAAAGATGATGATGTAAGCTTTAAGGAATCAATGGATAAACAGTTGGATGAGTTGAGTACATTGGACTTCCCTTCGACTGATGTTCTACTTGATCTTTCCATTGAGAAAGAGAATCAACACCAGGAAAAACTACAGAAATCAATATTACCCAATGGTAAACCAAAGAAAAATCAATATTATCAAAAGGTTTATTACCATGCTTCAAACGAAAGCAATGACATCAAAGAAGTCTTTGTCGAAAGAATTGATTTTGAGAAAATGATTAAATATTCAGATGACATCAGTGCATATCTTTCACAAAAAATAAATACTCAATTGAAATCTCAAACTATTGAGGACATAATGAATCAATTCAAAAATGCAGATCGAACTGAAGATTTTCTAGTCGAAAAAGCGTTTAAAAAACATTTTGATAATACCCTTAAAGAAAGTGAAATTAACATTCTTCTTCCTTTATTCTTCAATAAGCTAATTGAAATTGATCCTCACATACTAGAAGATAAACCTGTCCTCGACATACCTTTACGTGAAAGTTTTCGTGTCGTAGCGGATTGGTTTATTTACAGTAAAGACAAAGCGCGATCCATTTCCTTTACTGCAGAAAACGCGAGCAAAAGATAAATTTTTATGTCTCTGGATTTTTATTTCCAAGCAAAAAAATAGCGATTGCGAAAACTGAAATCTACTCGTGAATCCCAGTGCCTAAATCCCTTTTTAATAGCTATCTTTTTTAATACTGGGTGATGGTTAATGCCTGTCTCCATCGCTACCAGTCCTCCTTCATTTAAATAATTTAAAGCGTGTGAGAGGATATGCTTTAACTCATTCACCCCATTACCTTCTGCGACAAGCGCTGCGCGTGGTTCAAATTTATTAATTTCTGGTTGGGATTCATTCCATTCAAGCTCCGATAGGTAAGGAGGATTGGCCACAATCAAATCAAATTTTTCTTCAATATTATTAAACCAATGGGATTTTAAGATCTCAATACGATTGTGTAGCCCGGACCTTTTTATATTATCGCGCGCCAGAGAGAGGGCTTCATCACTGGTGTCAACTGCAAGTAATCGTGACTCAGGGTAATGTATCGCCAAAGCTAATACTATAGCGCCACTTCCGGTACCAAGATCTAAAATTTTATTTGGAACACGATCCTTACCCTTAATAATAAGATCAATTAATTCTTCTGTCTCTGGCCTAGGGATAAGCACACGATGATCAACCCTCAAATTAAGGCTAAAAAAATCTACTTCTCCTAATATATATTGCCATGGTTCACGTTTTCCTCTCCGTCTTACTAGATTGCGGATCTGATCCAAGTTCTCTGAGTCCAAGGGGCGATCGTATTGCAAATAGAGATCCAAGCGATTCAGATTCAATGCTTTCCCTATAATAATTTCTGCATTCAGGCGAGCATTCTCTATTCTTTTAGTTGAAAAGAATAGTGTCGTCTTTTGGATTGCATCTATAAGGGTAATCATACCCGTTAGGGAACTAACGAGAATTAGCGATAACTAGGTGTTTTCTAAAATACAATATTTAATTTTTTTCAGGTGAAAGCAATTCTTCTATTTTCAGTTTTTGATCAGTATCTTGGAGAGAATGAATCACTTCATCTAAATTACCCTCCATAATATCAGGAAGGTTATATAAAGTAAGTCCAATACGATGATCGGTAAGACGGCTTTGAGGGAAATTATAGGTCCTAATACGTTCACTTCGATCGCCACTTCCAATTTGACTGCGGCGATCTTGGGCATAACGCATCCTTTCCTCCTCTTCTTTTTTGTGCAATAATCGAGCGCGTAATACTTTCATCCCTTTTTGTTTATTCTTCAATTGTGAACGTTCATCTGCACAATTAACAATTAACCCGGAAGGCTTATGAAGGATTTGTACTGCCGAATCTGTTGTATTAACACCTTGTCCCCCAGGACCGCTTGCCCGACAAACTGAAAATTCTAGGTCAGCTGGATCAAGATGAACATCGACATCTTCAGCTTCCGGAAGCACAGCCACAGTTGATGTAGAAGTATGGATGCGCCCATTAGTCTCAGTTACAGGTATGCGTTGAACGCGGTGCACGCCACTCTCAAATTTCAAGTATTTATAAACTTCATCACCTCTTAAGTTGAAAACTACTTCTTTAAATCCACCCGCTTCCGAGACACTTGTACCTAGCTTCTCAACTTTCCATCCATGTTTTTCAGCATAGCGGACATACATTCTATACAGATCGGCAGCAAATAGTGAGGCTTCATTTCCACCGGCTCCAGCACGAATTTCGACTATAGTATTTCGAGAATCGCTTTTATCAGGTGGCAGCATAGAGAATAGAACGTCACTATGTAAAACTTCCGCTTGTTGACGTATTATAGAAATTTCATCTTCTGCCATTTGTTTAATATCTAGATCACTTCCAGGATCATCGACAATTGCTTGAATTTCCTTAATCTGCTGACCCTTGTTTTCTAGTTCACTGTAAAGAGCAAGTAATTTACTAAGATTCTGATGTTCGCGTGTTAGATCCACTGCCCGTCGTGCATCCTGATAAAAGTCAGGCTCCGCCATCTGTGCATCAATTTCTTCGAAACGCTTGCGAAATGGGTTAATATCAGGTAGAGATTTCATGGAATTATGAAAGCATCAATAGATATTATAACGAAACGTACCTTATTTTATGCCCTTTCACTTAGATTAAAAAAATATTCCCATTGCGATGGCTGATAACAACCTTCATAGTCGAAACATTGTCGCCTGTATCTGGGATTTCGACAAGACTTTAATTCCCGGTTATATGCAAACTCCCTTATTTGAGCAATATAACATCGATGAAAAAAAATTCTGGGAAGAGGTTAGTCGGCTGCCAAATATTTACAAAAAAAAAGGCATTAATGTAAGCAAAGATACCGTTTATCTAAATCACTTGCTAAGTTATGTTCGAACGGGGATAATGAAAGGCCTAAACAATGCCATTTTAAGGGAATTAGGTTCTAAGCTCCAATATTATCCAGGATTACCTGAAATTTTCCATGACTTGAAAGAACTTGTACGCAGTAATAATGAATCTGGGACTCATGATATAACCCTTGAACATTACATTATTAGCACCGGCTTAGCAGAAATTATTCGAGGAAGTTCCATCGCGACTTATGTTGACGGAATTTACGGATGTGAATTTGTTGAAAGCCCTCTTCCTCCAGGTTTTCTAAACCAAGAAGAGCTACCACTCGCAACAAAGCAAGAAATAAGTCAGATCGGAACAATGGTGGATAATACTATCAAGACACGATTCATTTTTGAAATAAATAAAGGGTCAAATAAAGATTCCGAAATTGACGTAAACGCTGTCATTCGTAATGAGGATCGTGTTCCAAATAAAATTTTAGATCTTGGTACCGGAAGTGGCGCTATAGTATTAGCTTTGGCGATACATTACCCTGAGTCACGATTACTTGCAGTTGACACCAGTGATGAAGCCCTCTC
>PNEW01000012.1 GCA_002922725.1 Verrucomicrobia bacterium Opi.OSU.00C
ATATAAAACAATTAAGCCATTTATAATAGATTAGAAATTCGTTGACCCTTTAAAGATAGATATTGTCTAATAAGCGACTTAATCTGCAATAAATAACTTAAATAATATGTCTAAAAACCTAAGCGCATTATCTTTTCGGAAAGGTCTGGAAAAGAATCTTTTTGAAAAGATGGTCGAGTCCTCAGATAAAACGGGAACAGCTGTTTCGGACGACCTGAAAACAATAGCTGAAGAATACTTGATCGGTGATGCGATTACACTGGGGACCGTATCGTTCTATGATTTTTTGAAAAAAGAGAATGAAGGCAAAAAAGTCTTTTATTGCAATGGAACGGCTTGTATGACTGCTGGGACTCAGGATTCGTTAAAGAAAAATTTACAGAAACATTTTAAAGAGAAAGAGATTGGCGAAATTTGCTGCTTGGGGCGGTGTCATGAAAATGGATCTTTCCAGTTTAAGGGAATAAATTATTCAGGGAAGAATGAAAAAGATATAGAACAAATCTTTGGAGGAGAAGATTTACCATCATCAGATGCTTATAATGTGGCGTCCAATTTTAAAAAAGCAGTGTTACTCGCGGAATTTCCTGGGCTTGAAAAATATTATGAGTTATTAAAAAAATTGTTGGGTTGCAATCCTGTATCCCTGCTTAATGAATTAAAAGCATCGAAGTTGCGGGGCCGTGGGGGTGCTGGATTCCCAGCAGGCATAAAATGGGAATCTTGTCGCAATGTAACGGTAGAGCCAAAATATATCGTTTGTAATGCTGATGAAGGTGATCCTGGCGCATATATTGACAGGTATCTTATGGAGAAACGACCACACTCAGTTTTGTTTGGTATGATCATAGCAGGTTACCTTGTCGGAGCTAATGTGGGTGTTCTGTACATCAGAGCAGAGTATCCTGATTCTATTGCAATAATTGAGCAGTCAATCAAAGAACTGCAGGATAAGGGGTATGTCGGGGATAAAATATTTGGTAGTGATTTCTCTTTTCGCTTTAAAATTATTAAAGGAGCAGGAGCTTACATATGTGGTGAAGAAACTGCATTACTCGCCTCAATCGAGGGGCGTCGACCTGAAGTGGGTGTTAGGCCCCCGTTTCCTACGGAGCAGGGGCTTTTTGGAAGACCTACTGTCGTCAATAATGTCGAGACATTTTCATGTATCTATCATGTATTTAAAGTCGGGGGTGAAGCTTATTCAAAAATTGGGACGAAAAGTTCGACTGGCCCCAAACTTGTATCGCTTGATGGTAATTTTAACAAACCTGGCCTTTATGAAGTGGAGATGGGTACGCCATTCACTGAGATTACTCACAATATGGGAGGTGGTTTTAAGGTCCCGGTAAAAGCGGTCCAAGTGGGTGGCCCCTTAGGAGGTATCGTTCCGATTGATAAAATTAAAGACTTAACACTTGATTTTGAATCTTTTAAAGAAAACGGTTTTCTTTTGGGCCACGGTAGTGTTGTCTGTATTCCGGAATCCTTCTCAATTCTTCGATATATCGAACACCTTTTCGAATTTACCGCGGCCGAATCCTGCGGTAAATGTTTTCCTTGCCGCTTAGGTTCAGTAAGAGGTCAGGAAATGGCTGAAAAGGCCCGTAAAGAGGATTATAAAATTGACCCAGAACTAATTATGGATTTATTAGATACGATGGAGGTGACTTCATTGTGTGCTCTGGGTGGTGGTGTTCCTTTACCAATAAAAAATGCACTCTATTACTTTAAAAAAGAATTAAGACCCCATTTTAAAAACCAAACGCAAACGATTAAGACATGATTAAATCAGTCGAAAATCCATTCTTGGTGTATGTCGATGATCGACCTCACGAATTCGAAAAAGGGGATACGATATTATCGTTAATCGATCGGCATTACGGTCGAGGGTTTGTACCTACCCTTTGTGATGCCCCTCAATTAGAACCTTATGGTGCTTGTCGGGTATGTTCCCTCGAAATTGCGCAGTCTGCAGAAGGACCTCGCCGTGTTGTTGCTTCCTGCCATACTCCCATAACAGCAGGAATGCACATTTTTCCAGAATCGAAAAATATCCAAAAATTAAGACGGAATATTATTGAATTAGTTCTTACTGATCATCCTCTCGATTGCCTCACATGTGAGGTTAATGGCAATTGTGAACTACAAACGGTTGCCGCCAAAGTGGGGGTCCGCGATGTCCGATACCCTGAGGGTAAAAACCATCTAGACCGAGCGAAAGATTTGAGTCATCCCTATATGACATCGGATTTGTCAAAGTGCATAAATTGCGACCGGTGTGTTCGCGCGTGTGACGAGATTCAAGGTCAATTTGTGCTCAGTATGCATGGGCGCGGTTTTGACAGCCGAATCATTAAAGGTCTGGATTCTTCTTTTGAGGATTCAAATTGTGTATCATGTGGTGCTTGTGCTCAAGCCTGTCCGACATCAGCTATTTCTGACGTTTTTCAATCCAAGTCAGTTGAAGCGTCTGCTAAAACACGAACCGTCTGCACTTATTGCGGGGTGGGGTGCAATCTGGATGTAGCTGTTAAAAATAACGAAGTGCATTCCATCCAGGCACCAATAGATGCTGAAGTAAATCATGCACATACCTGTTTAAAGGGAAGATACGCGTTTAAATTTTACAATCATCCCGACCGCTTGAGAAGTCCACTTGTAAAACGAGAGGGTAAATTTGTAAAAGTTTCATGGGATGAAGCTTATGATATAATGGTTAAACGGTTCAAAGAAATTCGGGCCCGTTCAGGGTCGGATGCGATTGCCGGTATTTCATCAGCACGTTGTACAAATGAAGAAAACTACCTAATGCAGAAATTTATTAGAGCTGTGATTGGGACAAATAATATCGATTGCTGTGCCCGTGTTTGTCACGCACCAACAGCTTGGGGTATGCAACAAAGTTTTGGGACCGGTGCTGCGACAAATTCGACTAATGATTTGGAAAAGACTGATTTAATACTTCTTATAGGGGTTAACCCGACACAGGGCCATCCCGTAACAGGAGCAAAAATTAAACAAAAAGTGATGAAGGGAACACCGTTGATTGTCATCGATCCGCGGAAGATCGAGCTGGTTCCTTATGCGGATTATCATCTGCAACTGCGTCCAGGTACTAACATCGCCATGTTTAACATGATTGCCTATTTCATTATTGAAGCGGGGCTGGTTAAAGAGGATTTTATCAAGGAGCGGTGCGAAGATTTTGAAAATTTTAAGGAAAATATTAAAAATTTGGATATTGATGAAATGGAGCGTATAACTGGCGTGGATCGAAGCCTAGTAAAAGACGCGGCTATCGCCTATGCCTCAGCACCACGAGCGATGAGTTTTCACGGGTTGGGTGTCACGGAGCATTCCCAAGGAAGTAAAACAGTGATGCTTATTTCGAATATTGCAATGATGACGGGAAACATTGGACGTGAAGGTGTAGGGGTCAATCCCTTGCGTGGGCAAAACAATGTCCAGGGTGCTGCAGATATGGGAGTTCAGCCACACCAGGGAGCAGGTTATCTCAATGTGACGTTACCAGAAATCCACAAGCAATACGAAAAAGCTTATGGTGCAACGCTCTCAAATAAGATCGGATACAAGATTCCTCAGATGTTTGAAGCGGCAATAGATAAGGATCTCAAAGCGCTTTGGATAATCGGTGAAGATGTCGTTCAAACTGATCCCAATTCCTCGGAAGTAAAGAAGGCCATGGAAAGCCTTGAGTTCCTCGTTGTGCAGGAGATTTTTATGACAGAAACGGCGCACTACGCAGATGTCATTCTGCCAGCAACATCGTTTCTTGAAAAAGATGGAACTTTCACTAATGCTGAACGCCGTGTTCAACGCGTTAATCGTGTAGTTGAACCACTTGAGGGAACAAAGCCTGACGGTCAAATTGTTGTCGATGTTATGAATCGTATGGGATATGAACAAAAAGGCTATAGCCCTGATATTCTCCTTAATGAAATTTCACAAATCGTCCCTTTCTTCAAAGGAATTCGTTGGGATGAACTGGGTAAAAATGGTAAGCAATGGCCGGTGGCTGAAGATGGTACTGACACAAAAATCATACACCAAGATACATTTAAAAGAGGCAAGGGAAAGTTCCATTATTTCGATTGGATTGAGTCAAAAGAAATTGAAAATAACCGTGAAAAATTTCCCTTTATTCTAACAACTGGACGGGTATTGGAACATTATAATTGTGGGACGATGACTCGACGCACCAGTAATAAAGATATAGTGAGTGAAGATTTTCTCGTGATTAATCCGAAAGATGCTGATAAAAAAGGAATTGTATCAGGGGATAAAGTAAGACTCCTTTCAGATCGCGGTGAAGTAGAACTTGATGCCATAGTTTCCACTGAAGTTAAATCAGGTATCCTTTATACCACCTTCCATTTCCCTGAACATATGGTTAACCAGGTAACGAGCGATGAAAAGGACGAGGAAAGTATGTGTCCAGAGTATAAAGTATCGGCAGTAAATTTCGAAAAAGTTGAAACTTCAGCTTCTATAGAGAAGGGAATTGAAAAGGCGGTATCTGTTAATAATCGTTAATCTATGTTTTAACTTAAGTTCTTTTTTTGATCTCTTTTAATTATGGACGGGGAGAACTTTACTTTTCTATATTTGTCTTCGTAATAACCAACTTTTGCATTCTTATCCAGGGAGACACTCCACTTCTGTTCTAGTTTTGAGTCAAAGTTTATTATAACACGAAGGATATTTATTCCCCTCATTTCACCGATGCAATTTTCAAAAGATAATGGTGCAGTGTCTTCATTCAAGTAGAAATAAAGTGAGAGGTCAGTTTTTGGCGGGCTTTCAGATATCCCTGAAATTTTTTGTTTCTGTACATCATATTGCCACTCTTCAACAGCATATGCGCCCGTTATATGACGGTCAGAACCGATGAGGGTAACACCTGGCTGCTTTTTTGTTGCGAATAATACCTGACAGGTAAAGGGAGGTAAAGACACTGAATATTTATCATTGAGCATTCCCAAATACCGTTTTTCCCAGAAGTCGAATAAACAATATTGTCCTTGAGCCTTTACTGTTTCATCCTGCTTAAATGATAAAACGATTTCTTCGTCTTTGTTCCAGTTAAACAAACCGATTGCTGTGTGTTCACAACCAGTAGCATGCGATACTGGAAGCACCCAGATACTTAAGGGGTTTTTCTCAGCCATCAGGTCGATCGGATAAGCACGACCCGGATAGACAGGCAGCGCACGGCTATAAAGGTGAAAACGTTCATCCGATGTTCTCTCTAGTGCCCCACCCACAAAAAAACACCAACAGTTGATTCCATACAAAGAGACAATTGCTTTTGCTTTTTCAAAAGGGGTTACGATTTTTTGTGAGAGTGGGATATTTGAGTCCCAGAAGAATGGCTTTTCCGCAATATCGATAAACTCCGGATCCAATTGAAACCATTTGCCGTGATAGAAATAACGCTGGGCCATTTGATGTAGGAGTATGGTTTCCATGCCACCTCGAAAGTCTTGAGCAGCTCGCGAACTATCAACGATCCCAATCGTTTGCGTGGGATGTGTGCTGGATATAAATACATCAGGTCCGACCATCTTCCTTATGTGTTGAATCCTGTTTCGATAAGCTTCAATTAAAGTAATTTCAGTTTGAAAGTTTTCCGATCCACCTCCAATAAATAGATAATCGAAACCCCACTCATCAATATACTTTTTCTTGATCCATTTAGCTGCCGCTTTGTCCCATTCTCGTTTCCCTCCCTTTATATGTTGGAACTCTACAAAGTGAAAGCCTGCTTGGAAACCACGGTCATGAATCTCATTTGTAAAATTTCGAATACCTTCAGGAAAATAATCCTTCATATTAAATCCCTCGGCTAAGCCTTGATAATCCTCGCGTGAAGCATCAACTCTATTCAAGAATTTTTTCGGAATAGTTGATCTCCAATCAAAATCAACAGGAGCAACCTCATTAGCTTCGCCTACGGCAAGTGTAAACATGATATAAGACAGACCAAACTTCTGTAATTTTTCCTGTATAATATCCATATTGGTCGATAAACGTTTACTGGTTACGTATTCAGGATGAATTTTGCGAAAAGATGGATCGCAGGCATAATCGCCCCATAGACCGGCTGCAGGTTTAAAGCGTAACTTTATTTCTAAATAATCACGGACATAATCCGCATGATTATCCAGCGCACTATTGATTGTTAATGAATTAACAAAAGAAAACCTACACTCTATGCTACGACCTGCCCTTAGAAAGAGTGGATTTATGGGTATAGCCTCTGCATTTATATTCGCCGCTACTTTTCCACCGGATCCAATCCAAGGGTAATTATTTTTAGTTTCCTGCAAAGCCGATGCGTATAGTTTAATTATTGAATTTTCACGGGAAAATACATAGCGATAAAAAGATTTGGGAGCTGCACCCATTCCAATAACAAAATTTATGTTCCTTTTAAGGTTATTTATTGCCGTGGACCAGTAAGCTTCAATATGCGAACCACAGTTTAGTTCTGTTGTTACCTCTTCAAGGATTTTTGAATACCAGAGAAATCCTCCCATGTTCGGGCTACAGTTTAGAATGCGACATTTTTCTTTTTCATCCCAGTCTTCAAAAAGTATTCCATCAATGGCGAATATGTCTTCGATTTTAAGTGTAACAGAAGTATTGTTCGTGACCGATAGGGCAATAGCTCGTGTGGGTTTATTTTCATAGCTGAAAAGTTGCCAAACAAAAGACAAATCAAATTCATCATTGACAAACTCAGCAATGACACAATCTCCGGATCCTGCAGGATCGGTGAAAAATTGTTTTTTAGATTGAACAAATTTACCAAAGATTTTTTCTCCGCCTGCCAAGTGACAGCCCACTCGGCTTTCTTTTATTGTAATCCCATCTGTTGTTGACAGTGTCCACGTATTATGGGTCGCATCAAAATGAATTTTTTCCTTGTTAACCAGTGTGTAACAATCTGTTTTCATAATTCTACTATCAATGTTTTCAATCCATTAAAAGCAATAGTTTGCTTTCTTATAGTTATTCTGTACGGTAAAAAGTTGCAACTACGTTTTTGTTAACGATTGACTCAAAGTTAATAATCTCTTGTTTTCCCGTTAGTCTTGAACGCGATGAAATCAATTAAGCATGAAGAGCGAATTCAGACAGTATGTCTTCTTTTCTTGAGTGCTATCGGTATAGGGTTTGCTCTCTTTTTTTTAAAACCTGTACTTATTCCTTTTGTTCTGGCAACTTTCTTTACATACTGCCTATTACCGATAATAGACTTACTAAGACACTATCTTCGAGCACCGCGCTATGTGGCAATGATTGTGACTTTTCTTCTTGGGTGCATTCTTCTCGCGTTGATTGGCTTTTTAATAGCGGCTTCGGGAGGGCAAATGTCTACGTATGGTGGCGTCTACCAAACCCAGTTCATGCAGCTTTTAGATAAGTTTATGGTTTCTCTTCCATTCGAACGCTTTGGAGTCCATCCAGACGACCTTACAAATTCACTATTAAATAACCTCGAGAATGTTGTTGGTCGTGTGGTCTCTGGTACAATTAGCTCAATCATGAGCGTTATATCTAATGGGCTACTTGTGTTGATTTTTATACTTTTTCTTCTCATGGGAAGAACTGCAGGGGAGGGTGCCACTCGAGGTATTCTTGGAGAGATCGAGATGCGCATCAAGCGTTTCATTTTAACTAAAGTTTTAGTTTCTATATTAACAGGTATTTTTGTGGGCGTGGTACTCACGATTCTTAGTGTACCATTTTCTTTTGTATTCGGTGTCCTTGCTTTTCTCTTTAATTTTATTCCCAGTATCGGGTCAGTTATCGCAACGTTAATTCCTCTTCCCGTTGTAATTCTAAATCCTGAACTTGCAATGCCCACCAAAATTCTGGCAATCGCTCTACCGGGAGTAATTCAATTCTCAATAGGAAATTTTATAGAACCAAAATTACTGGGTAGATCGCTTGATCTGCATCCTATTGTTATCCTCATGTCATTAATTTTCTTCGGGATAATCTGGGGGTTTATTGGGATGTTCCTTGCAACACCAATTACCGCGGTAGTAAGAATCATCTTTGAAAAAATTGAGATTACTAAACCCGTGGCAGAATTACTTGCCGGGCGAGTAGATGCCTTAGTAACAGAAGTTAAAGATTCTTAGTTTCGATAAGGCGCAATTAAAAACCTTGATGCCGGATATAGCTGTAGAAAATGAACGGATTAGTCTTAAGAAGATCAAGCGGTCTTAAAAAATTGATCACTGTCAGTTCGAGTCCTATGGCGACTGAATAAATGGAAAATAATCTTACAGCAACTTGATATGTGCTAATGATAAAGAAATTTATTATTTCTTCGTCACCAACTCCCCCAAGATTCTTTTAGGCATTTTACAGACCATCGTATAAGCGGGGTCGTAGACATTACCCATATCATATTCAACCGTTTGCCCCATTAATGTGTGTGCGGCCCGCGTGTTTAGGCCATAATCTTTCTCTAACCACCGCACCATTTCAGTTGTTGTGTGTTCGACACATTGATCCAGGGGACGGGCATTTCCCACAGTTAAAATATGCGTTTCATTTTCCGCCCGGGGCCATGTAATGGTCTTACCTTTTTGGAGGTAGACAGTAAATGTTACATCAAAAGAGATTTCCATACCGGTACCAACTATTTCTCCATCACCTTGCGCTGCATGTCCGTCACCTAGATAAAAAAGTGCTCCTTCAGCTTCCACTGGAAAATAAACAGTAACACCCTGAACAAACCCATTGTAATCCATGTTGCCGCCGTGAGTTGAGGAAGTGGCAGTGGATATAGCCTGGCCATTTGGTGGCGCTACTCCAAAACATCCGGGCATAGGGCGCAAAGGGATCCTTAAATTACTAAGTGGAGGATCGACATCTAAGGGGCGTGCAATATTATTATCGAGGTTTAGTTCCCATGCTATCTTTACTTTATCATCATCAAATTCAGGGTAGTAATCTGGATCGAGGACATTGGGGGCAATTGCGCAACGGGTCCAAGCAATCTTTCTATTGGGAATTATTCTGTCAAAAGTTACAGCCAGTGAATCGCCCTTTTCGGCTCCTTCAATGTAAAATGGACCTGTCATAGGATTGCCGCGTTTTCCTACTTTATTATTTTCGGCATCATATCCCCAGGCATCGATAGTAGTGGTTGAGATCATATCTCCATTGGAAACACGTAAGACTGGTTCGTGAGAACCTATCGTGTTATAATAAATTTCAGGGGTGAATTGATGGTTCATTTCTATTAAGGAAGGGCATATCTTTTGTCGTTACCTTAAATTTAATCAATTGAAGATCGTGTGTCGATAATTGTCAGATTTTGGATTTCTTAATATAATCGAAATTTATCTTCAAGCCTAGCCCGGGATCCTGGGAGACATGGACAAATCCGTTGCTATCGAGGGGATCAGGGATTTCGTGGAGCCAGGGTGGGGGTTTATCATAGTCAATAAAAGGATGTAACAAACCGCGTTCATAGTACAGACCGGCAATACCCATTGCGCAAAGGACATGAAGGTTGCCAGGACCTCCACCGTGAACTTCCATTCTCATCCCAAATGATTCACAGAGGTGGGCTGTCTTTATTAACGGGGTAATACCTCCAAGATCTCCCACTCCTCCACGAATTATATCGCTTGCGTTACGTTTAATCCATTCAGCCCGGGTGAAGTGCTTGCCCTCTGCAGTTTCCGGGCCCACCACAGGGATATCAAGTTGCTCGGTGAGCCAAACATAGGATGAGACACTTTGCTCATCCATAGGTTCTTCTATCCAAAGGTAATTTAATTTTTCTAGTTCACGTCCAATAAAAAGTGCCTCGTGACGGTCATAAAAATGATATGAATCTAACATAAGATCGATATCATCACCCACACGTTCTCTTACTGCACGACAAGCGGCTACATCCATTTTCGGATCCGGAGCCCACTCGATAGGCGGCATCCAAGTGTGTAGTTTAATCGCTTTATAACCGCGTTCGCAATTCATTTGAGCAAAATCACCATAAGCCTCGGGAGTATTTAATCCTCCTTCCAATTCGTCACCACACATACTGCTGGCATAGGCTGGGACCTTGTCGCGAAATGCGCCTAACAATTTATGGACTGGCTGATTTGCGCAACGACCGGCTAAATCCCACAGAGCCATATCAACCACTGCAATCTCCTGGTCGGAGAGCCCGCTTTTATGGATGCGCTGCCATTGGTTTAAACGCTGCCAAATTTTTTCTCGATAAAGAGGGTCTTCTCCTACAATGGCTGATTTGACAATATGTTCCATCACTCGAGGATTGCCCCCAAAGCAGTATCCCTCGATACCTTCATCGGTAATGATGCGTGTCAAGGTCTGTGTTGCTTCATGCTCTTCTCCAGGATGGCCATGGCCTTCAGAATCACTAACCTGATTCGATAGGTAAGTAAATCTATCTACTGAGATATCAATAATTTCCATCTTTTAAAATAAAATTAATCTATTTCAGGTGGGGCAGTTTTAACACGGGTTTTTCGACCTTTTTGTATAGATTTAATATGTTTATTTGCAATTGCCACTTCATCTTTATTGATAAGTCCCATAAATTCAATTGTAAAATCCCTACTTTCGCCACCTTTGAGTATAGGTACTCTGCCAAACTTTCGCTCGATACGTCGATTATAAGGAAAACTAGTACCCGGTTCCAACCCTGTTACATAGCCTTCTTCCAATGAGGATGTATTTTTCCATAAATTCACAATAGGTAGCTGGTCGACAGAAAACGTCATCGATAATGCGCGATTAGCTGCTTTGTTTTGGATCATGATTTGTGTCATCTTATTATCATCGGCATAGGGGTGCATACAATAGACTTGTTCGATAAACCCTAGAACAGGGTCCTCGTAAATCTTGTAATGGTTTATATATTTTGCTGCGTGAGCGTTAAAAGGAAAAACCTCTTTAATCGCTCCAACAAACTGTGCTCCTTCTTCCAATAAGGGTGGGCCAAAATTAACATGATATAAAATCTCAAACTCTTGGTCGAATCCTCCTTGGTTGGTTATCTTGTCATCCATACGTAATGAGTTGGAACCAGGGGTGGTAGAGATTTCCGTCCACAATTTAAATTTTGGTCCGTAAAACATTCTCTCATACACAATTCCGCGTATTCGGATTAAATGCGGAGGTTCTTGGTCGATTAATATTTCAACTTCAGAAGCGGGTATGTTTGCAATCTTACCGTGGAGCGTTAAGGGCATCTCCGCTTTATTACCCACATTAGTAATGAAATTATCTTTACCTGGATGTCCCATAAACTCAATTCCACACCGAACGATCCATTCATTAAAACCATCTAACCATCCAAGTCCTGCACGTTCTTGCAAATTGATAAATTGGGGGTGGACAACTTCTTTTACCGGTGAATTCCACCCCAGCTGCATGCCATCTAGCTCTGCTTTCAGTATCCCCATCCCCCGTGTAGGAACGATCGTGAATTTCAAGGATCCATTGTCTACTTCAATGATATCCACACCTTCTTGTTTCCCACCATGTAAGGTGTATTTACGTATAGACCAAGGAAACTTACTTTCAAATTTGACATCATTATGAGATAGTTGCCAGCTATCTAAATGGATGCCATGTTTTGCACTCGTTAATAGTTGGGTGATTGGCTCACTGCCATAAGCCGGTATAATTAACCAGGAAAAAAGGAGGTAGATAATTGTTCTTTGCATCACTTTAGAAGGGTTATAATTGGGGTAAATACTATAAGCCGAGAGTTTTCATCAATTGAATTTTTTTCATACGTCGAGTATCAGCTGTTTCAAATAGTTGATCTGTAAATAGGCGACCTGTTTTTGGTGACCATTGTTTTCCTTGAGATTTATTTAAGCTGACGATGCGCTCTATTTCCCAATCCATGCGCGGGTAAGTTCTCATCATCCATGCCATCTGTCGCCGGTTAGCATCACCACCCCAGCATGCGTGCTGGATTCTCGTATTGAAGACGATAAGATCACCTTTTACTATAGTAATCTCATGACGTCCTGGAAACTGATCCGTAGGGTAGCCAACTACCAATTCATCAATTTGTTTTTTTTCAAAAGTATCACTTAAATGCATCGGCCAGTGATGGCTTCCCGGAATAAAGCTTAAACAGCCTTTACCCGGTTCTAAGTCATCGAGGTAAAAAGTTAGCTTGATATCGATTGCGGGTTCAGGCATATTACCGTCGCGATGCCAGTTAGTATTTCCGTTGTGTATTTGTCCGTCGGAGCTGCCATAGAAAATACAGTCTTCACCAAGAAGTTCTTCAGCGATTGTTGCCAATTTTGGGTGATCGAGCAGATTATAAAAATAAGGATCTGCCTCAATTAAAGGGATTATTACGCGGTGTCCATCTGGAAATATACGATGACCGGGGGCCGAATAATCATTCTGTGCTTTATCCATGACTGCGTTGAACCGATTAGAAAATTCATCGATCTCTGCATGTGTGAGAACACCTGGGACTTTAAGGAAACCTAATAAATGAAAATGAGTCTTCTGCTCGTCTGTTAGCATTTTATAATTCCTTTTCGCTTAATGGGATTAAATGTATTGATGCCCTATCACATCTATTTTTAAAAGAAAAATCGAGTTCTGTCGTAATTGATTGTTCTCTCTATTAAACTCTTGAATTCTACCTGACAAAATGATACTTTTACTAAGTTGATTGCCAACCTGCATTAATAGATCTATAATTACTATGAAATATCACCTAATCACTAATACCGATATTGAAATCTCAACCCTCTGTCTCGGTACTATGACTTTTGGTGATCCAGTGAACGAAAAAGAGGCTATCTATATCGTCGATTGGGCTATTGATCATGGGATAAACTTTATTGATACTGCGGATATGTATGAGGGATATTCACGCTCCATGGGTTCACCAGGTGGGGTTGCTGAAGAAATTCTGGGAAAGGCTTTAAAAGGTAAACGTGATCAAGTGATCGTGACGACGAAGGTCGGTAACCCGATCGGCGACGATTCTTACCAAGGTACGGGTCTCAGTCGGGATCATATCATGCACCAAATCGACGCGAGTTTAAACCGAATGCAAACTGATTACACAGATTTTTATCACCTTCACCGCCCTGACCCTGATACGCCCCTAAGGGAATCGATATCCGTGATGGCTGAGCTTATTGAAATGGGTAAAGTACGCCATTGGGGGTTTTCGAATTTTGAGGTGGAAGCAATCCGTGAAATGCTTCAGCTTTGTCGTGCTAATAACTGGCCACGTCCGGTTATTAATCAACCAAATTACAGTTGGTTGAATCGAAAGGTGGAAGAAGAACATTTACCATTATGTAGGATAGAAGCCATTGCTGTGACACCGTTTAAAGTTTTGGAAGGAGGGTTGTTGACAGGTAAATATTGTAAAGGACAGGAAGCGCCTGATGGCAGTCGGAATAATGAAAACCCCGGGTGGATAGCATTTGAAATGAACGACGATTTATTCACAAAACTCGAAGAGTTTGAAAACGAAGCGAAAGAAAAGTCACGGAGTCCGGTAAGTCACGCCGTAAATTGGGTATTGGAACAGAAAGGTATAACTTCTGTTGTGCTCGGGGTGAAAAGCACTGATCAACTTGCGGACCTCCTTTAAATAGTAATACACAATCATTGACTGTAAAAACTATTTCCTGTAAATTTAAAAAACACTTAGAGATGGTTGAAAAAGGACAGCTAGCTCATTTTGAAACCTTTGGGTTTCTCGTCTTACGTCAGGTATTCTCGCCTGAGGAGATGAAGGATATTATTGGTGCAGCTGATGAAATGTGGGAGACTGCTCTCACCACCAATAAAAAATCGGTGTCTTTTGTTGGTGGTGAGAAAGATCCGGGTGCTACTTCCTTTCGATATATTGTTGAAAGACAACCAAGATTGACTAAGCTAGCTGAAGACAGTCGTATCTATGATGTCCTTAAAGGATTACTCGGCTCGGGTTTCATTTGGGCGGGGTCGGAAGGGCAGCGTGGACGGGTCAGTACCAGCTGGCATAATGATCGGCCAGGTAAAAATCAGAATAAATATACCCGTATTAAAGTTCATTTCTATATTGAACCAACAACAAAAACGACTGGTGCCTTGCGGGTTATCCCTGGTTCTCACCGTTCACCTTTTCATGAATCGCTCGAACCGTTGATGAATCATCATATTGAAAATAATGATAGTATTAATAGTGATAAGAATGAAATAGATCGGGTTCATTTATTGCCCTTTGGTGAGGAGGGTGCGGATATTCCCTGTTTTGCTTTCGAGTCTAACCCTGGTGATGTCATCTTTTTCCATCAGAATCTATTTCATGCCGTCTACGGGGGGTTGGGTGAGGGGCGCAGATATATAGCAATGAAATTTGCAGCCCAACCGACGACAGATGAACACATACAATTTATCAAAGCCCACACAGAATATGTATTCCACCCACATGAGGATTTTCTCAATAGCAACAGTCCACGTATTCGAGGCATGGTCGAGAACCTAGAGGCTTTAGGGGCTAAAGTTTTAAAGTAGGTAATCAAACTAAAATATAAAAGTAAAATTAAGCATGTTAACAGAACAACAAATCACTCAATTCCACACTTTTGGTTTCTTGATCCTTAGAAATGGTCTCAATGCGAAAGAAATTCAGAAACTAAATGTAGAATTTGAGACAAAATTAACGAGAACTACTGGTGGTAAATCTAAAAATAAGGAGGAACGTATGAGTTGGCCTAGCTTAGGTCCAGATACTCCATTTACATCAGCTCTATTAGAAAGTCCATCGGTAACTGGAATAGTATCTTCGTTATTTGGTGATGACTATTTTGGTATATCTTGTAATGCGTCAAGCCTTTGTGGGGAAACAAACTGGCATCCTGATGCTGATAATCTTCATATGAAAGGCCTAAAGGTGCTTTGTTATTTACAGCCGCTCAATGGTAATAGTGGCGCCTTACGTGTCATTCCTGGATCACATATTAATGCTTTGCATGATGATATTAAATCTGTCCAAATGGATGAGCCAGAGCACGATGGTCTTACACAGGTTGCTTTAGTATCCAACTCCAAATCAGGATTTAAAATAGAAGAAATTCCTGCAACTATTTGCTCTGTAAATCCAGGAGATCTTTTGGTTTTTGATTTTCGTCTATGGCATGCCAGTAAAGGTGGATCTAATGATCGACGGATGATATCCATGATCTTTATTAAAAATGCAAAAACTCCCGAGGAGGAGATTGCAGTTAATGAATCTGTTTTAAAATCACAAAAAAACCGAGCTCACCGTGCTAAAGCAGCTTTTGGGAAAAGAAATGAACAAGTTTCTGAATATCACCCTAATTGGGTTGCTAACCTAGGTAATAACCCACGACGGCAGCGTTGGATTAACTGGTTGAGAGAAAAAAAATACTTCTAAATATATAAAATTTCTTAATAAACTACAATCAACTAACTCCAAAAACCATGCTTACTGATCAACAGATACATCAATTCCACACTTTTGGTTTCTTAGTATTAAAGAATATGTTAAAAGAAGACGAACTTAAAGTCGTCAATGAAGAATTTGAAAAAGGATACACTAAGAAAAATAAAAGCGAATTAATCGCTGGCGCGCGCGTACAGTTAAACTGGTCTAACCTAGATCATCACAGTCCCTATACAGCCTCACTGTTAGAAGATAAAAGATTTTATGGAATTGCTCAACAGCTTTGGGGTGAGGATGTAATAGGAACGAATTCACAATCTAACCATTATGCTGGTACGCGCAGTCCCTGGCATCCGGATGTTGGTCCTAATACTCACGGATGCAAATTCACATTTTACCTTTCGCCGGTGGACGCAGAGAGTGGAGCATTGCGAGTAATACCTGGTTCCCATCGGCCGGAAATCAGTGATATGATAAGAAAAATTCGATTAAAGGATAATGACCCTGGACCGCCTGAAGATCCAGGTTTAGCGGTTAATGAAGTCCCTTTTTGTTCGTGCGACTCTCAACCGGGTGACGCAGTAATATTCAACTATTTAATCTGGCATGCCAGCTGGCACGGTTCCAAAAACCGACGTATGGTATCTTTGCAGTATTATAAAAACCCAAAAACCCCTGAAGAAATAGTAGCGCTTCAGGCTCATGGAGCAGCATTCACGAAAAATAAGAAGGAAAAATTAACTGTTGCTCAACCTTACCCTGATTTTTGGACTTCCAATCCGGAAAACAGTCTCTTACGCGCGCGTTGGATAGAGTGGCTGCGTGAATGGGGATTTATGGAATCCATACCCGCTTAATTTAACACTAACATAGAGAGGAGAATGTCGATGCTGACAGAGCAACAAATTACGTTTTTTAATACCTTTGGGTTCATCATTCTCAGAAAAGTATTCTCGGACGAGGAGCTTGCAATAATGGATGATGAATTTGAAACCTCATTAAAAACAATCCAAGGGGAGAGGCCTGATAACGAAGTGCCAAAACATTTTAACTGGTCTAATCTAGGCCCGGAGACCCCCTTCCTAAGTCTGCTACCGGAGGACCCACGCATATGTGAAACGGCAGAACAACTTTTTGGGGAGCACGTGATAGCTGTGTCATCGAACAGCAACCGCCGGGTGGGTAACACACACTGGCATACCGATCAATCTCACCCCCATTCTTATGGGTTGAAGTTTGCTGCTTATCTGCAACCTCTAAATTCCGATAACGGGGCCTTTCGTGTAATTCCGGGGTCACATAAACAACCTTTTAACGATAAGCTTAAGCATATTGAAATGCACAGTTCAGAGATCACTGTGCCTTATTATTCCTGTGATTCAGCTCCTGGGGATATTGTCATTTTCAACTTTGCCACTTGGCATTCCAGCTTCGGTGGATCCACCAATCGACGTATGTGTACCATCGACTTTTACAAAAATCCTGAAACACCGGAAGAAGTAGAAGGTACCTATGATCAGGTAATAGTCGATGAGAAGGTGTACGCTAAACTTCGCGCTTATGGGTCGGGTTTTCATCCGCATTGGTTAGCCAATCCTCAAAATAGCCCCCGGCGCCAACGCTGGATTGATTGGCTACGAAAATATGGATTTGTAAAATCAGAAGAGGCTTGATTATATAATTAATCAAGAATTAAAAAGATAAAAATTATGATTACCGAACAACAGGTGTACTTTTTTAAAACGTTTGGTTTTCTTGTTTTGAAAAATGTTTTAACACCGGCTGAAATAAAAAATATAAATAAGGAATTTTTGGTTGGTTTGGCTAAAATGGATGAAACTAAAATGGGGACCTCCGTGAGGAAGCAGTACAATTGGACTAATCTCGGGCCAGATTCACCTTTCACTTCCTCTTTGCTTGAGGATGAACGGTTCTATGGGATAGCACAGCAAATTTTGGGGGATGACTGTGTTGGTGTCGATTCTCATGCAAATCAATACAATGGGAATCGTAGTCCCTGGCATCCTGATATCAGAGAACTTGGGCCGGATCAGTTCACTGGGTTTAAATTCACTTTCTACCTTGGACCAGTCGATGGTAATTCGGGGGCCCTTCGGGTTGTCCCCGGTTCACATTGTCCCGGCTTTAGTGCGGAAGTCGAAAAGGTCTTTTTGAAAGATAATAATCCCGGACCGGACGATGATCCCGGGCTCGCTGTAAATGAAGTCCCTGCCCACATTTGCATCTCAGAACCCGGTGACGCAGTGATTTTCGATTACTTTGTTTGGCACTCCAGTTGGGGTGGTTCAAAAGACCGACGAATGGTATCACTGCAGTACTACAAGAATCCGAAAACCCCGGAAGAAAAGGAAGGTATGCGCAAGATGGTTGCTTTTCGAAAAAATTTTAATAAAGGATTCAAACGTGAAACCAAACTTTATCCCGACTTCTGGCTCGCCAACCCCAATAATAACGTGGTTCGTACCCAGTGGATTGAGCAGCTTCAGAAGTGGGGCTTTATCGATGCGGTTAATGCCTGACAATAAAAAAAAATTATTTTTTATTAAAAAATAATAATCAGAAATTACCCCATAAAATATGATCGCTGAAAACTACAGCCTCACCGGAAAGCAAATTCTGCATTTTGAGACTTTTGGATTTTTGGTTCGCAGAAATGTTTTCAGTGCTGAAGAGGTAGCGAAAATAAATGGAGAATTCGATAGGCGCCGGGCGTCCATACTGGCTGAAATTGATCCTGAAGAGAAAAGGACTTTCACTCAATGGCCTACACGAAATCCGGAAAATCCTTTTACTGCCAGCTTGCTCGATGACCCGCGAATTTATGTGCCCTCTGAACAACTGGTTGGTGAAGACTCCATTCCTATCCAATCGCACTGCAACAGTTACGGGAAAAGTAGTGGATGGCATGTGGATACATTTGATCGTCGCTTATGTGTAATCAAAAACATCTTGTATCTTCAGCCGACAACCGCCGATCGTGGGGCTTTGCGCGTTATTCCAGGTTCGCATAGAAGTCCATTATCCGAAGACCTGCGCAACATGGATTTGTATGGTTTCCACGATGACACGTCCCCATTTTTAAACGCATCCGGCATGAGAGGAGAAGATATACCCTGTTACATATTTGAGTCTGAGCCTGGCGATGTCATAACCTTTAACGAGCTAACCTGGCATGCGGCCTTTGGCGGTTATAAAGATCGCCGTTCCTTATCCTATAATTTTTTCACCAACCCAAAGGCGGACGATGAAATTGAGTCGATGAAAAAAATAGTCGAGCATACACCGGCAAACACACAGGGTTTGGGAACCGTGGGACTCGAATACCATCCCAACTGGTTGGAAAATGCTGACAACAACCCGCGTCGCGCGCGCTGGATAAATTGGTTGGAAAAATGGGGCTTTACGGATGTTTTGAATAATTAATTTTAACGAAATAAAAACTATATATCATGATACAGGACAACTATAGAATTAGTGATCAGGAGATCGCATTATATAAATCATTTGGATTTTTAGTGAGGAGAAATGTATTTACGCCCGAAGAAATGGCGAAGGTGAACGAGGAATTTGACCATCGCCGTGCATCGGTGGTCGCGGAGATTGACCCAGAAGAAGAACGGATATTTACCCAGTGGCCGACCCGTAATCCGGAAACGCCCTTTACTGCCAGCTTGCTTGAAGACCCGCGTATATATGTCCCCATGGAACAATTGCTAGGTGAAGATTCAGTCCTCTTCCAGTCCAACTGTAATAGTTATTCCTGGGACGTCCAAAATTGGCACTATGATGTTGGCGTCACGGAAATTGAAATGATCAAAAATGTTATGTATCTGCAGCCGACAACCGCAAACAATGGTGCTTTGCGTTTTATACCCGGTTCAAATAGAAATCCGCTCCGTGACGAACTTACAAACATGCAGTTGGCAAAACCACGCGACGAAATAGGTGTATTTTATGAAGCATCCGGTTTGAGCGGTGAAGATATACCTTGCTTCATTTTTGAATCTCAACCGGGTGATGTTGTAGCCTGGAACGAGTTGACCTGGCATGCAGCGTTTGGCGGCTATAAAGATCGTCGCTCCTGCACCTTTAATTTTATTCAGCACCCGAAAACATCAAAGCAAAGAGCAGGTGTACAGGATATGGTGGCGGGAGCTGCTCACAGCGTAAAGGCTCAAGGAACGGTGGGCCTGCAATATCATCCCACATGGTTAGAAAATCCTAACAACAATTCACGGCGAGCGCGCTGGATTAAAAATTTAGATGAATGGGGGTTTATCGATGCTTATAATTATGGCAAAACAGAGACGAAATGATTCAGGATAATTACAGTTTAACTGAAGAACAGATAAAGCATTTTGAAGTATTTGGTTTTTTGGTAAGGAGAAACGTTTTCACTACTGATGAAGTGGCGAAAATGAACGAAGAATTCGATAGTCGTCGCGCAGTCCTACTCGAGGGAACCGATCCAGAAGAGAAACGTTTTTTCGATAACTGGCCCAACCGGAATCCGGAAACTCCTTTTATTTCAAGTTTGCTCGATGATCCGCGTATTTATCAACACTCCGAACAACTAGTTGGTGAAGACTCAGTTCCCGTTCATTCGAATGCTAATAGCTATAGTCAGGATAGTGGATGGCATCCGGATAGAACCGATCATAATATATGCACCATTAAAAATGTCATGTATCTGCAGCCGACAACTGCAGATCGTGGTGCATTGCGTGTCATTCCCAGTTCGCATAAAAATCCGTTACATAAAGATCTCCTTCGCATTGGATTGAGAGGATTCAAGGAAAACGACTCTCAGTTTTTGAAAAAATCGGGTCTGTGCGGTGCAGATATTCCATGCTATATTTTTGAATCAAATCCGGGTGATATCATTACTTTTTATGAGTGGACCTGGCACGCTGCTTTTGGCGGCTATAAAGATCGCCGTACTTGCACCTTTAACTTTTATCGCAACCCTAAAGAGACTGATGAGATTGCAGCGATGCAATTGGAAGTAAAAAACTATGCTGAAGAGACTAGAACTTTGGGGACGGTAGGTTTACAATTTCATCCCACGTGGTTGGAAAATCCTGACCACTACCCCCGACGCGAGCGCTGGATCAATTGGCTGAAGGAATGGGGCTTCATTCAAGCTCAATATAAATAGATTCGATACTCAATGAAATGATTCAGGACAATTATAGTCTCAGTGACGCTCAAATACAGCATTTTGAGGTGTTTGGTTTCCTTGTCCGAAGAAACGTATTCAATCTTGAGGAAATTAATAGAATAAACGATGAATTTGATCACCGCCTTGCCTCCCTTAAAGCAGAGGTAGATCCTAGAGAAGATCGACTTTTCAATAATTGGCCTAATCGTAATCCCCAAACCCCTTATATTTCCAGCTTGCTTGAAGATCCGCGTATTTATATCCCTTCGGAGCAGATTGTAGGTGAAGATTGTGTACCTATTCACTCTAATGCCAACAGTTATGCTCGAAGTTCCGCTTGGCACCCAGATACAAAAGAAGCCCATTTATTAATGGTCAAGAATGTTATGTATCTACAACCAACAACGGGGGACCATGGTGCCTTGCGAGTTATTCCAGGTTCACACAAAAACCCCTTGCATGAAAACCTTCTTCGCATTGGGCTGGATTGTTCTTTTGGAAAAGAATCTCTTTATTTAAAAGAGGCTGGTTTACGTGGTGAAGATATACCAAGCTACATTTTCTGCTCAGAACCGGGTGACTTGATCATGTTTAACCAGCGATTATGGCACGCTGCTTTTGGGGGGTATGAAGATCGCCGTACTTGCACCTTCAATTTTTATCAGAATCCCAAGTCATTGGGAGAAAAAGAGACAATGCGCAAACAATTGGAAGTTGCTAAGGAGGGGATTAAATTTCTTGGAACTATTGGACCACAATACCATCCCTGGTGGTTGGAGAACCCTGATGAAAATTCAAAACGTGCACGATGGATCAATTGGTTGAAGGAGTGGGGGTTTGTTGAAGCGGAAAAATAAATAAGTGACGAATTAAAAATAGATATGATATGTGAAAATCACATTCTTACAGACGAACAGGTCCAGCATTATGAGACTTTCGGATTTATTATTCGTCGTCAGGTATTCGACTTTAAGGAGATAGAGAGAATAAATGATGAATTTGAAAAACATTTCACCATAATTAAAGAGGGGTCTGAAAATAATTGTAAGCGTATGGGTCCTCGGCAAGGCCGTGATTGGCCTAATTGGTCAAATCTAATTCCCGGAACGCCATATATGGCAGGTTTATTGGAAGATCCGCGGATTTACATTCCAACAGAACAATTACAGGGGGAAGATACAGTTCCAGTATATTCTAATGCTAATAGTTTTAGACATAATACAGCCTGGCATCCGGATATGAGTCAACGCCATATTCGCGGGCTAAAAAACCTCATCTATTTACAACCTACAACTGGTAACCACGGCTCTTTGCGGCTCATTCCTGGTTCACATATAAGCCCCTTATTTGAGGAGCTAATTCATATTGGGTTAAGACCTCTTGATGATAGTGAAAATGGGTTTCTTGCAAAATCTGGTATGCAAGGCGAAGACATCCCGGCTTATGTGTTTTGTTCGCAACCAGGTGATGTCATTACCTTTAATATGAATGTATGGCATGCGGCTTTTGGTGGTTATGAAGACCGCAGAAACTGTTCTTTTGGGTTTTACAGTAATCCCAAGACAGATCAAGAAAAAGAAGAGCTACAAGCACAGGTAGAGAATGCTAAAAAAATTAAAACGGAAATGAAAATGGATTTGATAGATTCGCAGTACTACCATGAAAAGTGGTTGGAAAACCCCAAGGGTAGTTGGAAACGGGAACGATGGATAAAATGGCTCAATGAATGGGGGTTTATAGAAGCATTGAATAGTTAATCAGGAAGGAATTAGTTTTATGATCCAAGAAAATTGTAGTCTCACCGAAGCTCAGATCCAACATTTTGAAACTTTTGGTTTTCTTGTACGCCGACAAGTTTTCGAACAGATGGAAATTGACCAAATTAATAAAGAGTTTGATAATTACCTCGCTTCGATCAAAGAAGGGTTTGAAAAGAAAAATGACTCTAGTATACGTTGCTGGCCCAACTGGTCTAACTTAAATCCTGATACACCGCACATGGCCAGTTTACTGGAAGATCCTCGTATTTACGTGCCTTCAGAACAATTGTTAGGTGATGATACTTTCCCTGTTTATTCCAATGCAAATAGCTTTAGGTATAACAGTGGTTGGCACCCGGATTCGGTGCGGCGATACTTACCTTGCTTAAAAAGTCTCCTCTATCTTCATCCAACAACAGGTGACAACGGAGCTTTACGTGTGATAACAGGTTCGCATAAAAGTCCACTCTTTGATGATCTTAATCACTTGAAGTTTATTCGTCCTGATGATAAGAAATCGAAATCTCTTGGAGAATCTAGCATAGACAGTGAAGATGTTCCAGCCTATATATTCTGTTCACAACCGGGAGATGTCATCACCTTTAATCAACGATTATGGCACGCTGCATTTAATGGTTATGAGGACCGCAGAAACTGTTCTTTTGCTTTTTACAGTAAACCTAAAACAATTGATCAAAAAGTGGATTTGCAGTTTCTGTTGAAACAATCGGAAACTACTGCAAGTGGACTAAAAATGGAATTAAAAGATTCTAGGTATTATCATCCCTGGTGGTTGGATAATTCTGAGGGTAGTTCAAAACGTGCGAGCTGGATAAAATCTCTCGATGAATGGGGATTTATCGATGCAGTTGGATAGTATGATAAAAATAAAAAAAAAATTCACTCTTACTGAAAGACAGATTCTTCATTTTGAAACCTTTGGTTTTCTTGTCCGCCGTCAGGTGTTCAAACCTGAAGAAATTGAAAAAATTAATGAAGAGTTCAGCCGTCGCCGTGTATCCATTCTTGCGGAACTCGACCCAAAAGAGAAAAAAAATTTTAGGACATGGCCTATTCGAAATCCGGGAACCCCTTTTATCGCAAGTTTACTTGAAGATCCTCGTATTTATGTTCCTTCCGAACAACTTGTTGGTGAAGACTCTGTATTATTCCAATCCAATTGCAATAGTTACAGTGTAGACACTAACTGGCACTCAGATACGAAGTATCGCCATTTACGATCAATCAAAAATGTAATGTACCTACAGCCCACCAACGGTGAATGTGGTGCTTTACGTCTCATCCCCGGTTCCCACAAAAGTCCCTTATACGATGAGTTAGTCCGAATGGGGCTTGATCTTTATGTTGATGATTGCGAATCCTTTTTTTTAAAAGATTCTGATTTTCGTGGCGAAGATATTCCTTGCTATATATTTTCTTCGCAGCCAGGTGACATTATTATTTTTAATCAAAGCACTTGGCATGCAGCATATGGTACTTCCGATTACCGAAGGACCTGTACGTTTAACTTTATAGGTAATCCCAAAACTGTTGAAGAATCACAGGAATTACATTCTATGGTTGAACGAGCAGGGAAGCATAGTTTTAAAGAACTCCCTGTTCAGGGACCTCAATGTCATCCACAGTGGTTGGCTAATTCTGAAGGTAATATCAGGCGTGCGCGTTGGATAAATAAGTTGAGAAAGTTGGGATTTCTCTAATCGGTGAAAGTTTAAGATGGAGATTTATTCCTTTAAAATGAATGGGTTAATCTCTTCTCTCAGTTCACTTTAAATTCATTTAACTCATGTTGCTCCTGTAATGTATAGGCATATTTTTTATAAGATCTAAGTGACAGATGAGGTTCGGGTGGGTATTTACTTCTGAAAATCGGTCACTTACCTATCGATACACTCGAGACTATCCACATTCTCCATCCATCCTATGCTGGTAACCCTAACCCTTACTCCTAGTACAATCTTTAACTAGTCATCGCGAAAAGGGATGAAAGGAGGAACTTTTATCGTGCCCAATCGCTGAAGATCCTGAACCATTTGACGTATACGTAAGCGATTACTATTTAAAAGTACACTTGGAGGGTCAAAAAAATTATTTTTATAGTAACGTAGTGAGGCGAGATGTTTATCTGTCGTGGGGTGTGCAGCAAATTTTAATGCAAGATAGCGACGGCCTTTTTTGCCATTAAACATACCATGCCAGAGACTTTGGCAAAAATATATTACATCACCTGGATCACATTCAAAGGGGAAGCCGGGCATATCTTGTCCAGTGACATCGAATGGCTTAACAGTATCTCCTCGTTGGTGCCGGTTTTCTGGTTCAATTTGACCATGAAGAGGTAGTCTATGCGAACCTGGAATCACTCGTAAGCATCCATTGTCTTTATTCAGAGAATCGAGATAAAGCATAACTTTAATTCTAGTGTAAGAAATTTCCTCTTTATCACCTGGACGGTCAGGATGCCAAGCATGCTCACGATGATAGGTGACTTGCCCTTCAGATCCAGCCCAGACAAATCCAGGGCCGAGTAGGCCCGCAATCGTATCATGGATACGATCGTCATCGAGTAGTTCCAATAGCGAGGAGTTTCGTTCGAGAAAATTATCTGATACTATCTCATCATCTTTCGAAGATGAGGTTTTTCTATCATCCATCCATAATTTTTCTGCTTCGTTTGTTATCTTATTAATCTCTTCAAGATTAAAAGCCTGACGGGAAATAATAAAACCAAAGGTGTCAAAATGTGCTTTAAGTTCCGGTGATAACATAGCGATTAATTAGAAATAGTATATAAGGACAAATTTTATTCTCAATTAAATTGATTGTCTTGTTCTAGGCTAAAGAATGATATGTGGCAACAATGAAAACTGTTATGGGAATAGATGGAGGAGGGACACAAACACGTGCTGTAATTTTTAACGACAAAGGACTTTTACTTGGAATCGGGGTTGCCGAGTCTTCAAACCCTAATGTTGTAGGACAAAAGCAATCCATAAGTGCGCTCAAGATAGCAATGACTGCTGCCTGTGATAGTGCCGAGATAAAGTTAAATAGTATGGATTCTGTGTTTCTCGGAATCTCCGGATTACCCCGGGTTAATCGCGAAGTTTTTAAAAAGACATTAACTGATAAACTATCGTTTACCACATCTCAATCTTTTGCCATTGATCATGATTTGCATATAGCTTTAACGGGAGGACTAGTAGGTGAACCGGGAATAGTACTCGTTGTTGGTACTGGATCAGCTTGCTACGGACTGAAGAAGGATGGAAGTCGAAGTCAATCTGGTGGTTGGGGCTACCTAGTTGACGATTTTGGTAGTGCTTATTGGATAGGATTACAGGCTTTGGCCGCGGTCGCCCAATCTGCTGATCAACGTGCCAAACCCACTGCACTAACCCATGTGATCAAGGAAGCCTTGGAACTGGGTGAAATAAACCAGTTGATCAGTCGTATTTACGATCCAAGTTTCAGTCGAGATGAGATAGCATCACTGGCTCCCCATGTTTTCTTTACTGCGACTTCAGGAGATACTACTGCCTTGGCAATCATTCACCGGGGATGCGAAGAACTAGCACGCATGACAACAACAGTGGCCCGGAAACTCCATTGGAATAATGCGCCTTTAAAAATAGTGATAACGGGTGGTGTAGCACGCGCAAAAAAGCAATTTCTGAATCCATTAAACGCAGCATTAAAAAACAACTTGCCTCAGGCAACATTGATCAAACCAATCTTACCCCCAGTTTTCGGTGCAGTACTACTTGCGTACAAGTTAATTAATATTTCACCTAGTGAATCCCTTATCAAGAAACTTAAAGATCAGGCTGCTAATAATATGGTAGATTTTGCTGATAAGGTCTGACCTTGTTCTTTCTTAGTACGTTATATATAAGGTGGTAATCCAAAGGGAAAACAAAAGATACAGATACGAATATTCCTCAGAAATTTATAATTTATGGTCGGGGTGACTGGACTTGAACCAGCGACCTCTGCGTCCCGAACGCAGCGCTCTACCAGGCTGAGCTACACCCCGGAAAGTCTTGATAATCAATCAAGTTGTAAATATGTATACTTTTTTGTGTAAGCTTTATCTTAAAAAGTATCTAATAGTATTAGCGGTTGTCAGATATATCAATTTTTGACAACTGACAGTCAAGGGGAGAAATCAGAAAGTCTACACTTTGAATACGACATCCTTCAAAATTGCGGTGGTTCCAGAAGTTTTAGGGTTAGGGGGTGGTTTTTTTTAGTGAGCGAATTTTTTTGCTTGCTCCATCGATTCACCGACTCCGCGTATGCAACCCTCAGTTTCCCACCGTTGAATAGCATCTGCGTCTTTGTGATCCAGTTTTCCGTTGTTTTTGAGTTTCCGAATTTCCTTACCACTGCACCACCGGAACTTCGACCTGAGTGAGCGAGTAGCCATTATACCTTTCCTATCATGGTAGGCGTAAACACGGCGGACACCGTCCTCATTGCAATAATCAGTAATGTAAGTCATCCACGGGATATCGAGACCATATCTCTTCTGTAGCGAACGAGCTAGTTGCCCAATTACATCGGCTGTGACTGACTCCTTCACTAACTTTTTCAATGGAGCCACACCCGGCAATTTCCAATCATTGGCATTATCTTCCAAGAGTAGGAAACTACCTCCATGATCAATAATCAACCGTGCTTCCGTAAAAGACTGGTCCCCGTGATGCGGTACAAATCTTTTGCCAGCCTCGCTAAAAACCGAGAAAGCTCTCTCGCGAAACAGCTGCGGCCCACATCCCGGCGGTGCATCGATGGCCCGGTATTTAAGGTAGATCCCGTACCGATCGTGTTTGGAATCGTTGCCCTTGCCCTCGTGCCAGGTGAACCCGTGCATGAAGCAAAGGTCGCCCCGCTTCAGTTCCGCATCGATCAGTGGCGCGATATCGGATGCCTGGGCACGATAGACCTCGCTAACCTTGTCGGTGACCGGCACGATCTTCGATTTTCTGTGCGAGCCGGGGGAAAGGAATAAGGGGCCGGTTTCATTATCTAGATCAGTGAGTGGAATAATCGCAAATAGCCAATTGAGAGACGAACCTGCCTGCTGGTAGGTCTTATAGTCGCAGTGTCCGGTGAGGTGGCTCCCTTGGTAGTCGCCACTAGTACCACTGGCTCCGGGCGTTTTCAAGTAAGAAACGAAGGCTGAAAGACAGGCGTGACCTCCAAGAAGCGATTCGACTGAATCAATAACGGCCTGATGTTCGCCAATTCTCAACAAGTTCGGATCGTTCTGATACTGCCCTTCAACAGTATACAAAGTCTTCGGTGACGGATAGACTTTTCCACAGCTGCTACAATTGCCGGATGTAACCGCTCCGTAAACTCCACGGTCTAGGTGCTCCAATTCTTTATCAGTAAACACCCCCTTTATGACGAGATAACCATTTTTATCGTAAAATTGTCTTTGCTTTAAAGTCAGTTTCATAGTGATTATTTACTCTCGGAAGTCGGTCCCAGGAAGTGGATCTAAAACTCTGTATATTCGCGGATGGGGATAATGATGTCAATGTCGAGAAGTTGTAAGAGGGCAAAATGTGGAATCATTTTTAAACTCTGAACAGCAGCAGCGAATAACCACAGCGGGTTTGTTAATTTAGGAAATACTTATATTACTTTTAAAGCCTTGCAAGGATGAGTCGAGGGGATTACATTGAGAACAGTTTGTATGCTATAGTTAGTTAAAACTTAATATATTTATGTAAAACGAGAAGAGATAAAATAAGTTTTCCCTTTTACAGGCCCATTAAACTTAAATTTTATGAAGTGTTGTTATATCATCTTTTGGGGTATTGCCTCTATTTTATTTTTAACTGGCTGCAATCAAACAGAAGAGTTAATACAACAGGAGAATATCATTTGGAGAGAACTTCCTGAACTGCCAAATGCTTTGGGGTTGAGTGGCGCATTCTCTGGTCTCAGTAATGGAGCACTGATCGTGGCGGGAGGTGTTGAATTCAATGGAGATTCTGAAAGGATTGAGAAGACAGAAAACTGGAAAGGTACACTTTCAGTTTTAGAGAGTAACGAGGAAGCAACGTGGTTAAGTGATTTCACACTCCAAGAGCCACGTGCTTATGGGGCCTCGGTAAGCACAGGTAAAAGCTTAATCTTAATCGGTGGAGAAAATGCCGAGGGCTATCTAAGCGCAGTCAGCAAACTTACATGGGACCCATCGACAAAGCGGGTTAACGAGGAACGCTTACCATCACTCCCTTATGCAATCGCCTATTCCGGTGCGGCAATAAATGATTCGATTTTATATATTGTAGGAGGGCAGGTAGGAGATGAGGTGACAGCCACCGCGAATATTTTCTTGGCGCTCAATCTAAAAAACCTGGAGGCGGGGTGGAAGGAACTGGTAACTTGGGAGGGGCCGGCTCGAAGAAAGGCGATTACTGCTGCACAAAGTATTGGTAATATTACCTATATTTATATCATCGGCGGTGAAGGTTTAAATAAAGATGCAGAAGGTAAGATTCATTCGACGCCGCTCACCGATGGCTATCGCTACTCGCTTCAATATAAAGAATGGAAGCGCATATCTGATAGCCCGCAACCAATTACGGCGTCCCCGGCAATCAAATACGGTCAATCCCATATTCTCGTATTTGGTGGAGCTATGGAGCAGAAGTTAAGTGACGGTAGAGAAGACAAGCCACCTGCTAATACGAGTGATTTACTGGTTTATCATACAATTACCGATACATGGATAAAAAGAGGTAAGGTCCCATTAAATGTGAAGGCGACCGAAGCGATCGCCTATAAAAGTGGCATAGTCCTTGTCAGTGGGGAGACGGACGCAAAAAAAACGACACCGAAGGTTCAAATCATGTACCATGACAAAGGTGCACAGGCATCATTCGGGTTAATAAACTACACTTTTCTCATCTTCTACATGGTCGTAATGGTTTACCTTGGGATTTATTTTTCCAAACGGGAGAAAGGGACTAACGATTACTTTCTCGCTGGGCGACGCATCCCCTGGTGGGCTGCTGGAATCAGCGTGCTGGGTACGGGCCTCAGCGCATTAACTTATATTTCACATCCAGCAATGGCTTATTCCATGGATTGGTTTGCCTTCCCGGCAAAGATAGGGATTATAATCGCCCCGATCATCACGATATACTGTTTTTTACCATTCTTTAGAAGACTCAATGTTACGTCGGCTTATGAGTACCTGGAAAAACGCTTTAATCTCCCGGTTCGCTTATATGGCAGTGCCCAATTTATCGTTTTTCAATTGGTACGTATCAGTCTCATTCTCTATTTACCCGGGATTGTATTATCCACGATCACGGGTATAAACATCTATGTATGTGTATTATCGATGGGGCTACTCAGTACCTTTTACACGGTGCTTGGTGGAATTGAAGCGGTAGTGTGGTCAGATGTTATTCAAGTTATAGTTTTCTTTGCTGGCATCATTCTAGCTATCATCATTGTTACTTTCCATGTTGATGGTGGGGTGATGGGGGTCATTGAAATTGGAATGGCCGATGATAAGTATCGCATGCTGTATCTGGACTGGGATATCACGGCGCCGGTTTTATGGGTGGTTGTGGTAGGAAATTCTTTCAACTGTTTAGTGCAGTATACCGCAGACCAAGGAATGATCCAACGTTACCTTACAACTAAGGATGAAAAATCAGCGGCAAAAGGACTATGGTTAAATGTAATCATAGCTATTCCCGTGGGGTTGCTATTTTTTATCATGGGTGCAGCTCTCTATGCCTATTATAAGTCACACCCAGCTAATATTAGTTTAGGGATGCAAAATGATGCTATCTATCCTCTCTTCACAGCGCAGAGAATACCCGTCGGTTTGGCTGGGTTTGTCATAGCAGCGATCTTTTCCGCAGCAATGTCAAGTTTGGACAGCAGTATGAATTCGATAGCGACCGCATTTGTCACCGATTTTTACCGAAGATTCAAGCCTGATAAGTCAGAACACCAATATTTAAATTTAGCCCGGTGGGTTACCTTGATAATTGGTCTTTTTGGAACCGCTTTTGCCCTCGTCCTTGTGACTTTTGACATTAAATCGGTAACTTTATTTAATGTAGCGATTATCGGCTTATTAAGCAGTGGACTCGCTGCTTTGTTTGCCTTAGGTGTTTTGACCCGTCGCGCTAATGGGATCGGTGTTCTAATCGGTGCGATAACCAGTGCAATCTGCCTTTATTTCATTAAATTTTACACACCTATTAATTTTTACTTCTATGCCTGTCCCGGTTTCATCATCTGTTTTGTTGTGGGCTATCTAGTGAGTATGGTTATACCGGTGAAAGATAAATCACTTGAGGGACTTACCCTTTATACGATCGTGAGGAAGGGTGATTGATAGGAAATTTTCAGCTTAAAATAGTGAATCACTTTTAATATAAAATTTCGTCTACCTCTTCATTGGAACATGTAACCGTAAATAACTAATTTAATTTGTTATCCAACAAAGACCAATATTATATGCATTAGTTAAAATTGGATAGTACCGTATTGCTTGCTGTTTTTATCATTTAATCCTTAAAATTAGATTAAGTTTTAAACTGGACACCAGCTATATTCAAAGACACCGTCGTTTGAGAACTTATGAGACAACTATTTAGCCTTTCGTTAATTTTTTTAGGTATTTTATTAATTACGGGTTGTAGTGGGACTGAAGCACCAGAATCAGAAGCCATAAGTTGGGAAGAACTCCCCGAACTTCCTAATACAGTTGGCTTAGGAGGTGCCTTTGCCGGGGTGAGTAACGGTGCTTTGATCGTTGCCGGTGGTGCGAATTTCCCCAATGACCCTGAGTGGGATAATGGGAGTAAAGTTTGGTATGATAATATTTATGTGTTAACATCTGAAAATAAGGAAAAGGGATGGTTGACTGGATTTAAACTTGATCAACCTCTTGGCTATGGAGCCTCGGTTAGCACGGGGGATAGCTTGATTCTGATTGGCGGTAGTCATGCAGAGGGTTATCATGACGGAGTCACAAAACTCACATGGAATTCTGAGACCCAGAAAATTGAACAAAATCCCCTTCCATCATTACCGCAACCATTGGCTTTAAGTGATGCAGCGAAGGTTAAAAATACATTATACGTCGTAGGTGGTCATGTCGGCAGTAGTAGCAAAAGTTTAACTAATGTATTCTGGTCACTCGACTTAAATAAGATAGATGCTGAGTGGGAAATATTGGATGCTTGGGAAGGGGCTGCCCGAAGAAAAGCATTTGTTACCACTCAGAGCCAAGGTGATAGAACTTATTTATATGTTTTTGGAGGTGAAAATCTAATCAGTGAAGAAAATGGAAAAACTAAAACCACACCTTTAACTGATGCTTACAAGTACTCTCCAAGGTTTAAGCAATGGGAGCGTATAACTGATACACCTCATCCAATCACGGCAGCCCCGGGTTTAGCATATGGGCAATCACACATCCTTATTTTTGGCGGTGCGACGGGTGATCATCTAGGGTATATATTGCACGATGATCATCCTGGTTTTTCTACTGATTTACTTGTTTATCATACAATCACTGACACCTGGTTGAACCGTGGAGAAATTCCGATAGGTGTAGTTACTGCAGAGGCCGTAGCTTGGGGAAGTGGAATTGCACTTACAAGTGGTGAGACTAGACCGAGCAGAAGAACATCCAAAGTTCAGCTTATGGTGCATGACACCGGTGCACGTGCTACTTTTGGCTTCGTTAATTACTTCTTTATTGTGGCTTACATGATAGGTCTTGTCGTTATGGGGTTGTATTTTTCGAAACGCGAAAAAGGAATGGACGATTATTTTCTCGCTGGGCGCCGCGTTCCCTGGTGGGCTTCAGGGCTTAGTGTCTTAGGGACAGGGCTAAGTGCACTTACCTATATTTCTTTGCCTGCATTAATTTATGGTACGGATTGGTTTATGTATCCAGCTTATTTTGGACTTGTACTAGTCCCTATTATTACGATCTATTTTTATCTACCTTTCTATAGAAGACTTAATATTGTCTCAGCTTTTGAATACCTTGAAAAACGTTTTAACCTTCCAGTCCGCTTATACGGTAGTACTCAGTTTATCCTCTTTCAGTTGGTTCGCATCAGTATTGTGATGTATTTGCCTGCAATCGTACTTTCTACGATTACTGGGATAAATATTTACGTGTGTATCCTTTCTATGGGACTACTAAGTACTTTTTATACTGTACTCGGTGGAATTGAAGCAGTAGTTTGGACTGATGTTGTCCAAGTAATTATCTTTTTTGGTGGTATTATAGTGGCTCTTATTGTTATTCCCTTTTATGTCGATGGAGGGGTTGCGAGTATTTTCAAAACCGCGGTTGAAGATGATAAGTTCCGTGTCCTTTACTTGGAATGGGATATTACCGCGACAACCTTTTGGGTTGTTGCTATTGGTGGTGGATTTGGTACCTTAATTCAGTATACCTCGGATCAAGCGATGATCCAAAGGTATCTCACAACTAAGGATGAAAAAGCTGCTGCTAAAGGTTTATGGTTAAACGTCGCATTGACTATACCTACGGGATTATTATTTTATTTAATGGGGACTGCACTATATGTTTTTTATAAGTCACATCCCGAAAGTCTTAACATGGGGATGCAGAATGACGCCATTTTACCTTTATTTATTTCTCAGAAAATCCCCATTGGTCTTGCTGGATTTGTAATTGCTGCTATTTTTTCTGCTGCTATGTCAAGCTTGGACAGTGGAATGAATTCAATGTCTACGGCCTTTGTGACTGATTTTTACAGACGTCTCAAACCACACACAACAGAGCACGGTTCTTTAAATGTTGCGCGAATGACCACGCTTATTATTGGGTTATTTGGAACTGTTGTTGCTTTGATTATGGTAACCTTTGATATCAAGTCTGCTTCCTTATTTTTTACCTCGGTGATAGGGTTATTCAGCAGTGGTTTGGCTGGGTTATTTGCTCTTGGTATATTTACCCGAAGGGCCAATGGGATGGGTGCTTTTATTGGAGCTATTACGAGCGCGGTAGTTCTATTTTTTATAAAATTCTATACACCAATAAATTATTTCCTTTACGCTTTTATTGGATTTGCTGTTTGTTTCATCGTAGGGTACATCTTAAGCGTTTTTATTCCAGAGAAAGAAAAATCCTTGAATGGGCTTACGCTCTATACTTCATTTTCTAGGGGAGATTGATAGAATTAGTAACGGATTAATCTCACTACTCAATAGTGAGTTCTTCAGTAGTAACAGAGATGGCATCGCCATCCTCATTGGCAAAGGTAGCATCAACACTCAATGTAGGTTGAGCAGTATTATCAGACTTAAAGTTATTCTGACTAATCAAAGTCTCAAACCCTGTCGTCGTTGATCCACTCTCTGCTACCACTACAGAGGCTGCATTGGTCTGTACTAAATCTCCTCCTGTGATTCGTAAC